>JBDKJB010000011.1:0-12716 GCA_039796835.1 Pseudomonadota bacterium
ATCGCCGAAGACGGCGTTCAGGTGCCGCTCGGCCATGGCAAAGCCGACGGCGTTGGAGATGCCCTGGCCCAGGGGGCCGGTGGTGGTTTCCACGCCAGGGGTGATGCCAAATTCGGGGTGGCCGGCCGTCTTGCTGTGCAGCTGGCGGAAGTTCTTCAGTTCAGCCATGGGCAGGTCGTAGCCCGTCAAATGCAGCACGGCATAGATGAGCATGGAGCCGTGCCCGTTGGACAGCACAAAGCGATCGCGGTTGGGCCAGTTGGGGTTGGTCGGGTTGTGCCGCAGGTGGTCGCGCCACAGTGCCACGGCCATGTCGGCCATGCCCATGGGGGCGCCAGGGTGGCCCGAGTTGGCCTGTTGCACAGCGTCCATCGCCAGGGCGCGAATGGCGTTGGCCAGGGTGGTGGCCGTTGAAGGGGTGGAAACCATCAGAACTTTCCGATGCGGGGTCAGAACGGGGGGAAACCCGAATTTTAACGGTCAGGGCTTGGTCGGCACCTGACAATCCCGGCATGGCCCCGATCCTTCAGCCCCGTCCCGATCCTGCACGCGCGCTGCTGCTGGCTGCTGGTCGCGGCGAGCGCATGCGCCCGCTCACCGACACCACCCCCAAGCCCCTGCTGCCGGTACGGGGCAAGCCCCTGTTGCAGTGGCACATTGAGGCGTTGGTGAGCACTGGGGCGGAGCCTCTTGCCATCAACACCGCCTGGCTGGAAGATCGCCTGATCGAAGGCGTGAATAATTTAAAATTTGATTTTTTCTCGAATTTGAATGAGAAATTTCCGAAAATTGATAACAAAAGTTTGCTCTCAAATTATGACTTGAACTGGGTACAAAATAGTCTTTACTTTTCTCAAGAATCAAAATATTTCGGCGCACCGCTGGAAACCCTGGGTGGAGTCGTCCGCGCCCTGCCGCTGCTGGACGAGGTGTTCTGGGTGGCTGCAGGCGATGTCTTCGTGCCGGAGTTCGACTACGCCGCCCAGGCTTTCAACACCTTTGCGCAGGGGCCCATGCTGGCCCATCTGTGGCTGGTACCGAACCCATCGCACAACCCGCGCGGCGACTTTGGTCTGAGCCCGCAAGGCCTTGCGCTCAACCTGCCTCTCGACGCCCCACAGCCCCGTTTCACCTACAGCACCATCGGCCTGTACCGCAAGGCGCTGTTCATGGCACCCTGGTGCGACATTCCGTTGGGCAACCCGCAAGGCGCCAAGGCGGCGCTGGCCCCGCTGCTGCGCCGGGCCATGGGCGCCGGCCAGGTCAGCGCCGAGCTGTACACCGGCCCCTGGACCGACGTGGGCACCCCCGAGCGTCTGGCTGCCCTGAACCAGTAACATGGATCCATGCCCACCGACCACCGCACCCCCTATGCCCACCGCCGCGCCACGCTGGCCGCCCAGCTGGGCAAGAACGGCATCGCCATCGTCCCCACCGCGCCCGAGCGCCCGCGCAACCGCGACAGCGACTTCATCTACCGGCACGACAGCTACTTCTATTACCTGACCGGTTTCAGCGAGCCCAACGCCTGCCTGGTGCTGACCGCAGACGGCAGGAGCACCCTGTTCTGCAACCCCAAGGACAAAGAGCGCGAGATCTGGGACGGCTACCGCCTTGGGCCCGAGGCCGCGCCGGACGCCCTGGGCGTGGATGCCGCGTTTTCCTGCACCGAGATGGCCACACAGATGCCCGCGCTGCTGGACAACGCCGGCGCCGTGTGGTTCCCCTTTGCCATCCACCCGGGACTGGAAGGCCACATCGACGGCTGGATGCAGCAACTGCGCGCCCGCGTGCGCTTTGGCGCGGTCTGCCCGACCGAGCAGCGCGACCTTTGCACCCTGCTCGACGAGATGCGCCTCGTCAAGGACGTGGGCGAGCAGGACACCATGCGCCGCGCAGGCGCCATCAGCGCCCGTGCCCACGTGCGTGCCATGCAGACCTGCGCACGCATGTTGCGTGAGGGCCAGGATGTGCGCGAATACCACCTCGACGCCGAGCTGCTGCATGAATTCCGCCTGGGCGGCTCGCAATACCCGGCCTACCCAAGCATCGTTGCTGCCGGGCCCAACGCCTGCGTGCTGCATTACCGTGCCGACGCCGCCCCCGTGCGCGCGGGCGATCTGGTGCTGATCGATGCCGGCTGCGAACTCGACGGCTACGCCAGCGACATCACGCGCACCTTCCCGGCCAGCGGCACGTTCAGCGGCCCGCAGCGCACGCTCTACGACTTGGTGCTGGCCTCTCAAGACGCCGCCGTGGCCGCCACCAAGGCCGGCGCCCGCTTCACCGACCCGCACGAGGCCGCCGTCAAGGTCCTGGCCCAGGGCATGCTGGATGTGGGCCTGCTCGATCGGAACAAGGTCGGGGGCCTGGACGATGTGCTGGAAAGCCGCGCCTACTTCGAGTTCTACATGCACCGCACCGGCCACTGGCTGGGCATGGACGTGCACGACTGCGGCAGCTATCTGGAGCCTTCGGAACTCGGCCAGGTCAGCACCCGTCTGGATGCCATCACCGGCGAGACCATCGTCAACCGTCCGGCCCGCGTGCTGCGCGAAGGCATGGTGGTGACCATTGAACCGGGCATCTATGTGCGCCCCGGCCCCGGCGTGCCCGAGGCTTTCCACCACATTGGCATCCGCATCGAGGATGACGCCATCGTCACCGCCGCGGGCTGCGAACTCATCACGCGCGGTGTGCCTGTAGGTGGCGACGACATCGAGCGTTTGATGCGCGGATGAACACATGGCAAACCACACCTCCCCCGGCACCCTGCACTTTGACGGCAAAGACTACCTTGATGGCACGGCCAGCGACCCCAAGGTCCTGAGCTGGATGCAGGGCACACCGCCTCCGCCTGCGCAACGCGTCCGTTTCGAAGACAACGACACCCTGAGTTTTCCGAAGATCCGCTGGACCCTGTCGCACATGCGGGAGCTGGTGCCCACGGCCCGTGTGTGGCGCGGCACCTCTGCCCCGAGGCCTCTGGGCACCCCAGATGTCACCACACAGTCAGCCATCGACGCGCTGGCTTTCGACACCCTGGATGGTCGCCGCACCACCTGGGCCGCATCCCTGCCGGACACTTATACCGATGGCATTGCCGTGCTACACCGGGGCCGCCTCGTCTACGAAAAGTACCTGGGTGCCGGGCAGGCCCACCTGCCGCACGCCTGTTTTTCCATCACCAAGTCGTATGCGGCCACGCTGTGCGCCACGCTGGTGCATGAAGGCGCGCTGGACGATAGCAAACAGGTGCCCCACTACCTGCCGGAGATGGCTGGCACCGCCTACGCCGATGCCACGCTGCGGCAGGTGATGGACATGCTCATCGGCGTCAAATATTCCGAGGCCTATTCGGACCCTCAGGCCGAAATCTGGGACTTCGCACGGGCGGGCGGCTTCATCACCCGACCGGCACATTACACCGGCCCCTCGAACCTGTACGAATTCCTCACCACCCTGCAACCCGAAGGTTCGCATGGTGATGCCTTTGCCTACAAGACGGTCAACACCGAACTGATGTGCTGGATCATGAAGCGCGCCACTGGTGTGGGCTTTGCGCACATGCTCAGCGAGCGCATCTGGCAGCACCTGGGCTGCGAGGAGGACGGTTTGGTCAGCGTGGACTCGATTGGCGTGCCTTTCGGCGGCGGCGGCTTGAGCGCGACCGTGCGCGACCTAGCCCGTTTTGGCGAACTGATGCGCTGCGACGGTGGTGTGGGCAACCAGCAGGTCATCCCGGCTGCGGTGGTGGCCGATTGCGCCCGCGGTGCTGATCCGGCGAAATTTGCCAAGGCCGGCTACACCCTGATTCCCGGTTACAGCTACCGCAACATGTGGTGGGTGACGCACAACGCGCATGGCGCCTATGAAGCCCGGGGCATCCATGGCCAGCGGCTCTACATTGCGCCCAAGGCAGAGCTCGTGGTGGCGCGCTTTGCCTCCCACCCCATCGCCTACAGCGCAGCCAACGACCCCATCACCATCCCTGCGCTGCTCGCGCTGGGTCACTTACTCAACAGTTGACTGACGCCCTACGTAGCACCCACAACCGGCGTTTCACCCATGGCCGAGCCGGCCGTCAATCTCTACAATTTTTGCAATTCATCCTCCTGGAGACACTGATGCAAAAGCGACATTTTTTCCACCGGCTGTGCGCCACCCTGGCGGCAAGCCTTGGCCTCGCCCTGGCTGCCGGCACGGCTCTGGCGCAGGCAGACTATCCCAACAAGCCGGTCAAGATCATCGTGCCCTTTCCCCCGGGCGGCACCAGTGACATCATGGCCCGCATGGTGGCGGACCCGCTGTCCAAACTGCTGGGCCAACCCTTCACGGTCGAAAATATCGGTGGCGGCGGCGGCGTGATCGGTGCCGAGCGCGGCGCCAAGGCCCCTGCGGATGGCTACACCCTGACCCTCACTGGCGTCGGCAGCAACGCCGTGGCGCACGGGCTAGATCCCAACCTCAAATACAACTCCAACTCCGATTACGCACACATCAGCCAGATTCACCATGGCCCGAACGTGCTGGTGGTCAATGCTGAGCGCCCGTTCAAAAACCTGAAAGACGTGATGGCCCATGCCAAAGCCAATCCCGGCAGGCTGGACTACGGCTACACCTACGCCGCCAGCGGGCACATGGCCATGGAGTTGTTCAAGCAGAAGGCTGGCATCTTCATGACGGGTATTCCTTACCGTGGTGGCGGCCCGATGATGAACGCCATCCTGGCCAATGAGATCCCCATCATGTTCATCAACCAGGACGCCGCGCTGCCGCATGTCAAGTCCGGCAAGCTGCGCCCGCTGGCGGTCACCAGCGCACAGCGCAATCCGCTGTATCCGGACGTGCCCACCGTCGCCGAAGCCGGCCTGCCGGGCTTCCAGGCGCTGTCCTGGTCTGGTCTGTCGGCCCCCAAGGGCACGCCCCAGGCCATTGTGGACAAGCTCGAAAACGCCATGAAGCAGGTCATGAGCAGCCCCGCGATCAAGCAGCGCATGGAAAGCCAAGGCTTCGTGGTGCCGCCCCAGGGAAGCAAGGTGTATGCAGACTTCACCGCGTCAGAAATCACCAATTGGACCAACGTCATCAAAGCCGCTGGCATCAAGCCTCAGTGAAGGACGACACGCCATGCAAGGTTTTCCCAACCGTCGACGCGTGCTGACAGGTGGCATTGCCGCACTGGCTCTTCCGGCTGTCGTGCGGGCTCAAGGATTTCCAGACCGCCCCATCAATTTCATCTGCCCCTGGCCGGCAGGCGGCACCGCGGACGCCACCATGCGAGCGCTGGCTGCCGCGGCCGGCAAGGCCCTGGGACAGAACATGGTGGTCGAGAACAAGGCGGGCGCCTCCGGCATGCTGGGCCTCAAGGCCATGCTCACCTCCAAGCCCGACGGCTACACCGTGGGACAGATCCCGATCTCGGTGACGCGTTTCTCCCAATTGGGTTCGGTGCAGATCGACCCCGCCAAGGACATCACCTACCTGGCGCGCACCTCCGGCCAGACTTTCGGCATCGCCGTGCGGGCCGAGTCACCCTACAAGACCCTGGCCGACCTGATCAACGCGGCCAAGGCCAGCCCGGGCAGGCTGCCCTATGGCACCTCGGGCGTCGGCGGCGCCACCCATGTCGGCATGGAAGAGTTCCTGGCGGTGGCCGGTGCCCAGATGAACCACATCCCCTACAAGGGTGGCGCACCGGCGCTGCAGGACGTGCTGGGCGGTCAGATCGACGTGCTGGCAGATTCCAGCTCCTGGGCACCGCATGTCAAGTCCGGCAAGCTGCGCCTGCTGGCCACCTGGGGGGCGCAACGCACCAAGGAATTCCCTGAGGCACCCACCCTCAAGGACGCGGGCTACGACGTCGTGGTGGACGCCCCCAATGGCGTGGGAGCCCCCAAGGGGCTGGATCCAGCCGTTGAACGCCGGCTGCGCGACGCCTTCCGAGCTGCGGCGAACAGCCCCGAATTCAAAGCGGCCTGCGACAAGATCGACGCCCCCGTGCTGTACCTGGATGGGCCTGACTACGAAAAATACGTCGCCACCGTCTTCAGGAAAGAAACGCTGCTCATCGAGAAGCTCAAGCTGCGCGAACTCTTGAAGTCCTGACCTGTCCATGCACCACACGCTGATCCGCCTGCACGCGCTGGACAACGTGCTGGTGGCGCGCGATCCGGTGGGCTTGGGTCAGGCTTTGCCACAGATCCAGGCCAAGGCCCGGGCCCAGGTGCCAGCCGGACACAAGATCGCCGCCCAGCGCATCGAGCCTGGGCAGGCCGTCCTGAAGTACAACACGGTGATCGGCGTGGCCACACGCGCCATCGAGCCCGGCGACCATGTGCATGGTCACAACCTGGCGCTGCCCGAAGGCCACCGCGACCCGGCCTTCGGCGCCGACGCCAAGCCGGTGCCGATGTTGCCGGCGGCCGACCGAGCACGCTTCCTCGGCCTGGTGCGTCAGGACCCAGGCCGCGAAGGCGCCGTGGGCACGCGCAACTTCATCGGCCTGTTCTCGTCGGTCAACTGTTCGGCCACGGTGATCCACCGCATCGCCGCGCACTTCACACCCGAGCGCCTGGCCGCCTACCCGAACGTGGACGGTGTGGTGGCCTTCGCCCAGACCAGCGGTTGCGGCATGAGCTCACCGTCGGAGCACTTCGACCTGCTGCGCCGCACGATCGCCGGTTATGCCCGCCACCCCAATCTGGCCGGCGCGCTGATCGTCGGCCTGGGCTGCGAGCGCAACCAGGTGGCCGACCTGATGGGTTCGCAAGGCCTGGCGCAGAGCCCGATGATGCAGAGCCTGGTGATGCAGGACATCGGCGGCACGCGCGAGACCATCGCCGCGGGCATCGCTGCGGTCGAGCGCATGCTGCCGGCGGCCAACGACGTGCGGCGCGAGCCCGTCAGCGCCGAGCACCTCAAGATCGGCCTTGAATGCGGCGGCTCGGACGGCTTCTCCAGCATCACGGCCAACCCGGCTCTGGGCGCGGCCATGGACATCCTGGTGCGCCATGGCGGCACGGCCATCCTGAGCGAAACCCCCGAAATCCATGGTGTCGAGCACATGCTGACGCGCCGCGCCGTCAGTCCGCAGGTCGGTCAGAAGCTGCTCGACCGCCTGGCCTGGTGGGCCGAATACACGCGCGGCCACAACGCCCAGTTCAACGGCGTGGTCGGCGCCGGCAACCAGGCGGGCGGCCTGGCCAACATTTTTGAAAAGAGCCTGGGCTCGGCGATGAAGGGCGGCACCACGCCCTTGATGGAGGTCTACCGCTACGCGGAACCCATCACGCAGAGCGGCTTCGTCTTCATGGATTCGCCGGGCTACGACCCGGTGGCCACCACGGGCCAGATCGCCAGCGGCGCCAACCTGATCTGCTTCACCACCGGGCGCGGCTCCATGTTCGGCAGCAAGCCCGCGCCCACGCTCAAGCTGGCCACCAACACGCCGATGTACCAGCGCCTGCAGGAGGACATGGACATCAACTGCGGCGCCATCCTCGACGGCGACTGCGACGTGGCGCAGATGGGTGAGCGCATCTTTGCCCACATCCTGCGGGCGGCTTCGGGCGAACGCACCAAGAGCGAGTTGCTTGGCCTGGGCGACCACGAGTTCGTGCCCTGGCATCTGGGCATCGTCAGCTGAGCGCCGCCCGGATAGGACCTGCATGGCCGCCACCTTCACCGCACCCGACGGCAAGCTGCGCTGCCAGTGGTGCGCCGCCACCGACGACTACCTGGCCTACCACGACCGGGAGTGGGGCTTCCCAGTGGCCGACGAATTCCGCCTGTTCGAGAAGATCTGCCTCGAAGGCTTCCAGTCCGGCCTGAGTTGGCGCACCATCCTCACCAAGCGCGAGAACTTCCGTGCCGCGTTCAAGGGTTTTGATTTCCACGAGGTGGCGCGTTTCACCGAGCGC
Organism: Pseudomonadota bacterium; assembly: GCA_039796835.1. GTDB lineage: Bacteria > Pseudomonadota > Gammaproteobacteria > Burkholderiales > Burkholderiaceae_C > JBDKJB01. Next base: position 7,923 of record JBDKJB010000011.1, read on the forward strand.
GACGTGCAGCGCCTGCTGCAGGACGAAGGCATCGTGCGCCACCGCGGCAAGATCGAGGCCACCCTCCACAACGCCAAACAGGCGCAGGCCTTGGTGAAGGAAGCCGGCTCGCTGGCCACCTACTTCTGGCGCTTCGAGCCGACCGACGCGCAGCAGCCGCGCGGCCCCGTGCCCGCCACCACAGCCGCCTCTGAAACTTTGTCCAAAGACCTGAAGAAGCGCGGCTGGAAGTTTGTCGGCCCCACCACGGTCTATGCCTTCATGCAAGCCATGGGCCTGGTCAACGACCATGCCGAGAATTGCGTGATCCGGGCGCAGGTGGTGCGGGCACGCAAGATATTCAAAAAGCCCCTTTGAGCCGCTGTCTTTCGCTGGGTCTGATCCACGTCATGCAACGCGTTCCACAGGGCGCAACGTCATTGCGAAGCCAGGCTTGAAGCGGCTAAAGTGGGCGGGCCTGGCAGAGGCTGCCGGACGCCTGAGACCAACTCAACCCGAGGCCATCACCATGCTCCATCGATTGATTCCCTCTGTCATCGCCACTGCTGCATTGACCGCTTGGTCTCAGCCGACCACGCCACCGCCGACACAGGCGACGGTGGACCAGCACGTGGCCAGCGCCACCCGTATTGCCGGGGAAGACCTCAAATTTCTGCTCCCCATCTGCCGCCCCCAACCAGCTGCGCGTGCGCAGCCCAGCCCACAGATGGACGAAAGCCTGCGCAAGCTCATCGAACAAGCACCGCCCGAACCCGGACAGGCATTTGACAACCTGTACTACGTGGGCTCTGCGTGGGTCAGCGCCTGGGTGTTGAAGACAAGTGACGGCTTGATCCTGATCGACGCGCTCAACAACGCGCTGGAGGCCACTGCCTTGATCGAGGGCGGCATGCGCAAGCTGGGTCTGGATCCTGCGCAGATCCGCTACGTCATCGTCACCCATGGTCACGGCGATCACTATGGTGGCGCGGCCATGCTGGCCGAGAAATACCGCGCTCGCGTGGTGGCCAGCGAAACCGATTGGCAGATGATGGAAACCCAGCTTGAGTTCGACTCACGGATGTGGAGCCGTCCGCCCAAGCGCGACATTTCGGTGCGCGACGGAGACACCCTCACCCTGGGCGACACCACCTTGCGCTTCTTTGTGACGCCCGGTCACACCCTGGGCACCCTGTCGCCCGTGTTTGACGTGCGCCATGGCAGTAAAACACACCGTGCGCTGATCTGGGGCGGCACCTCTTTCAATTTTGGCCGCGACATGGGCCGCCTGGACGGCTACATCGTGGCGACCGAGCGTCTGCGCGAGCAAGCCGAGCGCCTGGACATCGACGTGCCCCTGAGCAACCACCCCGCGTACGATGGCACGGTGGCCAAGCTCGCAGCCCGCAAGGTTCAGCCCCACATGGCGAACCCATTCGCTACCGGCACCAGCAACACCAGCCGAGCCATGCAGGTGCTGGGTGAGTGCGCAAAAGCGCAGCGCACCCGGTTTCTGATCTCCTGAGCGGCAAGGCCCCTCAGCGCCCCCTGGCTTTGCGCCAGGCGGCGAAATCGTCCTTGCTTTTCTGCTCGGTGGGCGGATACAGGCCCAGGATCGAACGGCCTTCCTTCTGCACCATCTCGGTCACGAAGTCTTCGAAGGCTGTCATTTCGACGGCCTCTGCTGCCACCTCATCAGCCAGGTGTGCGGGGATCACGACCACGCCTTCCTGGTCACCCACCACCACGTCTCCTGGGAACACCGGCGCATCGCCGCAACCGATGGGCACGTTGATGTCCAGTGCCTGATGCACGGTCAGGTTGGTTGGTGCTGCCGGACGGCTGTGATAGGTGGGGAAGGGCAGCTTGGCCATTTCGGGTGAGTCGCGGAAGCCGCCGTCTGTCACGCACCCTGCCACGCCGCGCACCATCAGGCGGCTGATGAGGATGGCGCCTGCCGAGGCGGCCCGAGCGTCCTTGCGGCTGTCGATGACAAACACCGCGCCCGGGGGGCATTCCTCAACCGCCTTGCGCTGCGGGTGGGCGCGGTCCTGAAACACCTCGACCTTGTTCAGGTCTTCACGCGCCGGGATGTAGCGCAGCGTGAAGGCCTCTCCCACCATGTTGGGCAGATCGCCGTTGATGGGTCGCACGTCCTGGATGTACTGGTTGCGAAACCCCCGTTTGAACAGCGCGGTACAGAGCGTCGCTGTGCTGACGCCCATGAGCTGCTTGCGGGTGCTGTCTTTCAATGTCATGTCTTGCCTTGTTTCCAAAAATTACTTGGTGCCTTCAAGTTCAGCACCGGCGCGTTCGATCACACTGGCCCAGCGCTTGCGCTCACTCGAGATGAAGCTTGCCAGCTCTGCAGGGGTGGAGGTGGTGACCTCAGCTCCGGCAGCGACCATGCGGGCACGCACATCGGGTGCGCGAATGACTCGGATCAACGCAGCGGCGAGTTTCTCGACGTTGGCCTGCGGCATCTTGCTGGACACCATCACGCCCTGGTAGGTGCCGGATTCGAAGTCTTTCACGCCCTGTTCGGCCAGTGTGGGCACATTGCCGATCAGTGCCATGCGCGTGCGCTTGGACACGCCGATGGTTTTCAACCGCGCGGCGTTGACATGCGGCTGCGTGGCCACCATGCCGTTGAGCAGCATCTGCGTGGTGCCGGACACGGTGTCGTTGAGCGCTTGCGCGCCACCGCGGTAAGGCACGTGCTGCCACTTCAGGCCAGTGGCCAGCGCGATGTCCACCACACCCAGGTGGTTGACGGTGCCATTGCCGGCCGACGCGACGTTGATGCGCTTGGTCTTGCTGTATTCAACCAGCTCTTTGATGTTGTTGGCCGGCACCGACGGATGCACCGCCAGCAGATGAGGTGAATAAGCCAGCATCGTGGCGCCTTTGAGCTCCTCGGCCTTCCAGGTCAGGTCTTTGGCCACCAGGTGGGCGATGGCCACCGAACCGAGATCAGACAGCAGCATGGTGTGGCCGTCGGTCGCCTGTGCCACGGCAGCAGCACCCACGTTCCCGTTGGCACCGGTGCGGTTTTCCACGACCACGTTGGCGCCGCCCAGGGCCTCGGACAGGGGGGCAGCGATCAGACGGGCGATGAAATCGCTCGTGCCACCGGGCGCAAAGGGGATGACGATGCGCAGTTGCTGGCTGGGCCAGGCCTGGGCGCGGGCGCTGAAACCTGTGGCTGCCAGAGTGGCGGCGGCGGCCGTGTGCAGAATCTGACGGCGGGTACTCATGGAGATGTCCTTCATGCTCAATAAATGACAGGCTCGGGAACGGGGGCCCCAAAGCTGGTTTCAAGGTAGTCGAAATCGCAGCCCTGATCGGCCTGCAGGATGTGTTGGCTGAACATGTGACCGTAGCCGCGCTCAAACCGCTTGGGCGGCGGTGTCCAGGCGCAGCGGCGTGCCGCTAGCGCCGCGTCGTCCACATGCAGATGGATGCGCCGGTTGGGGATGTCCACCGTGATGAGGTCCCCGTTGTGCACCAACGCCAGGTTGCCGCCCACATAGGACTCGGGCGACACGTGCAGCACGCAAGCACCATAACTGGTGCCGCTCATGCGAGCATCACTGATGCGCATCATGTCGCGCACGCCTTGCTTCACCAGTTTGGTGGGGATGGGCAGCATGCCCCATTCAGGCATGCCGGGGCCGCCCTGGGGGCCAGCATTGCGCAGGATGAGCACATGGTCTTCGGTCACGTCGAGGTCCGGGTCGTCAATGGCCTTTTTCATCGACGGATAGTCATCAAAAACCATGGCCGGACCGGTGTGGTTCTGGAACTTGGGTGAGCAGGCGCTGGGTTTGATCACGCAGCCATCCGGTGCCAGGTTGCCCTTCAGCACAGCCAGCGCGCCTTCTTTGTAGATGGCGTTGGGCAGGGTGCGGATCACGTCATCGTTGTAGACCTCGGCGCCGGCGATGTTGACGGCCACGGTCTGGCCGGTGACCGTCATCGCATCCAGATGCAGCAGGCCGCCGTCGCGCAGACGCGCCATCAGGCCACGCATGCCGCCGGCTTCAAAGAAGTCTTCCATCAGGTAGGTGTCACCGCTGGGGCGGATGTTGGCGATCACCGGCACCTTGCGGCTGAAAGCATCGAAGTCGTCCAGCGACAGCGCACAGGGCTGTCCGTCTGCACCGGTGCCCGCCCGGCGCGAGATGGCCACCAGATGGATGATGGCATTGGTGCTGCAGCCTTCGGCCATGGCCACCGTGAGCGCGTTTTCAAAGTTCTTGCGCGTCAGCATGCGTGCCGGGGACAGGTCTTCCCACACCATGTCCACCACGCGGCGACCGCACTGGGTGGCCATACGCTGGTGGGCAGAATCGACTGCAGGGATGCTCGACGCGCCGGGCAGGGTCATGCCGATGGCTTCGGCGATGCCCATCATGGTGGCTGCGGTGCCCATGGTCATGCAGGTCCCCGCGCTGCGGGCGATGCTGCTTTCGATCTCGATCCACTGCTTGTCGCTGATGTTGCCTGCGCGACGCTCGTCCCAGAACTTCCAGGCGTCCGAACCAGAGCCCAGTTTCTTGCCCTTCCAGTTGCCATGCAGCATGGGCCCTGCCGGCAGATAAATGCAGGGCAGGCCAGCGCTGAAGGCCCCCATCAGCAGGCCAGGGGTCGTCTTGTCGCAACCACCCATCAGCACAGCACCGTCGACCGGGTGGCTGCGCAGCAACTCCTCGGCTTCAATGGCCAGCAAGTTGCGATACAACATGGTGGTGGGCTTGACGAAGCTCTCGGACAGCGAGATCGCCGGCAGCTCAAGCGGGAATCCGCCTGCCT
>JBDKJB010000012.1:0-12686 GCA_039796835.1 Pseudomonadota bacterium
CCTGCGAGCGCCCCGACCCGGTGCCTCTGGGAGCCGATGAATCCGTCTTTGCCTGACTCCCCCATACTCCTGAGAAAACCACCATGTCACCCATCCAAGGCCCAGCCATTTTTCTGGCCCAATTCGCGGGCGACGCCGACCCTTACAACAGCCTGCCGTCCCTGGGGCGGTGGGCCGCCGCCAAAGGCTACAAGGGCGTGCAGATCCCGTCCTGGGACAACCGTCTGTTTGACCTGGCCTGTGCCGCCGACAGCCAGACCTACTGCGACGAGGTCAAAGGCCAGCTGCAGGACTGCGGCATCACCATCACCGAACTCTCGACCCATCTGCAGGGGCAATTGGTGGCCGTGCATCCTGCCTACGACCTGCCGATGGATGGCTTCGCCCCGGACGCAGTCAAGGGCAAGCCCGCAGCCCGCACCGAATGGGCCATCGACCAGCTCAAGAAAGCCGCCAAGGCATCACAACGCCTGGGATTGAAGTCGCACGCCAGCTTCAGCGGCGCGTTGGCCTGGCCCTATCTGTACCCCTGGCCGCAGCGCCCGGCAGGCCTGGTGGAAACGGCGTTTGATGAGCTGGCGCGGCGCTGGAAGCCCATCCTCGATGTGTTCGACGAATGCGGCGTGGACGTCTGTTATGAAATCCATCCCGGCGAAGACCTGTGCGACGGCGCCAGCTACGAGATGTTCCTGGACCGTGTGAACCAGCACCCCCGCGCCTGCCTGTTGTATGACCCGAGCCACTTTGTGCTGCAGCAGCTCGATTACCTGCAATATATCGACTTTTACCACTCGCGCATCAAGGCCTTCCATGTCAAGGACGCCGAGTTCCGCCCGACCGGGCGCCAGGGCGTGTACGGTGGCTTCCAGGGCTGGAAGGAGCGGGCAGGGCGCTTCCGTTCCCTGGGTGACGGGCAGGTGGACTTCAAGGCCATCTTCAGCAAGCTCACCCAATACGGTTACACGGGGTGGGCCGTGCTGGAGTGGGAATGCTGCATCAAGGATTCGGAGCAGGGGGCGGCCGAGGGCGCGCCCTTCATTCGGCAGCATCTCATCGATGTGGCGGCTCGGGCGTTTGACGACTTTGCGGGCGCGGGCACCGATCTGGCGGCCAACCGCAGGATGCTGGGACTGCAGTAAATTCCTGCATCATGTGCCGCAACATCAAAACCCTGTTCAATTTTGAGCCCCCCGCCACCGAGCTTGAAATCCGCGACGCGTCGCTGCAGTTTGTGCGCAAGCTCAGCGGCTTTGCCGTGCCGTCCAAAGCGAATGAAGCCGCCTTTGACCGCGCCGTGGCGCAGGTGGCCGACAGCGCCCGCGAGCTCATCCAGAGCCTGGTGACCAGCGCGGAGCCGAAAAACCGCGAAGACGAGGCTGCAAAGGCACGAGTGCGTTCGGCCTTGCGCTTCAGCCCACGCCCAATAGCTCCACATCAAACTTGAGCGTGGCGTTGGGCGGGATCACGCCGCCGGCACCGCGTGCGCCGTAGCCCAGCTGCGGCGGGATGACGAGCGTGCGCTTGCCGCCCACCTTCATCCCGGCAAAGCCCTGGTCCCAGCCCTGGATGACCTGGCCCGCGCCGAGGTGGAATTCAAACGGGTCGTTGCGGTCCTTGCTGCTGTCGAACTTCGCACCCTGCACGCCTCCGTTGTACAGCCAGCCCGTGTAATGCACGGTGATGCGGCCGGATGTCGCCTCAGCGCCGTTGCCAACCTGGGTGTCTTCGTATTGCAGTCCGGTGGGGGTGGTGATCATGATGGGGTCAGTTTGGTTGATGAAAATGATGGATATAAGTAAAAATTCAGTATCAAATCAATAGCTGATTATTCAATACCATTGTTGGAAATATTCTATTGAAGTCAAATAAAAATACAAAAACAATTTATTTCAGGACAGCGACCCCTGCCGCGCCAGGTCACGCATGAGCGCGCCGATGCCGTACGTCCACGGGCGGATCTGGTCAGAGCTGTTCACGCGGTTGACCAGGCAGCCCAGTTCGGGGGTGGACACATGCACCAGGTCACCCAGCACGTGGGTGAAGCCTTCCCCGCTCGGGCGCCCGGGGATGGAGCGCTCCTGGGTGGGGGCAAACATGGTGCCCAGGTAAAGCACGAAACCGTCGGGGTACTGGTGGTTGGCGTTCAGGGCCTGCTGCGCTAGGTCAGCTGGGTCGCGGCTGATTTTCTGGATCGAGCTGCCGCCGGTCATCACAAAGCCGTCAGGTCCTTCGACCTTCACGGTCAGGTCGCATCGACGCACGCTGTCCAGACTGAAGCTGCCGTCGCAATCGGTGTCGAACAGGCGGATGAACGGCCCGATGGCCGCAGAGGCGTTGTTGTCCTTGGCTTTGGACAGGAGCAGGGCGCTGCGGCCTTCAAAATCACGCAGGTTCACGTCGTTGCCCAGCGTCGCGCCCACGATCTCGCCTCGGCTGTTGACGGCCAGCACGATTTCAGGCTCAGGGTTGTTCCAGACCGACTTGGGGTGGATGCCGATGTCGGCCCCCACACCCACGGCGCTCATGGGCTGCGCCTTGGTGAAGATTTCGGCGTCGGGGCCAATGCCCACCTCCAGGTACTGCGACCACATGTTCTGCGCGATCAGCACGTCCTTGAGTCGTGCGGCTTCAGATGAGCCCGGCACCACGGCAGAGAGGTTGTCGCCGATCACGGCCACTACAGCCCGGCGCACGGTGTCGGCCTGCGTCGGGTCGCCCTTGCACTGCTCTTCGATCACGCGCTCGAGCATGCTGCTGACAAACGTGACGCCAGCCGCCTTGATGGACTGCAGATCGTTCGGGGCCAGGAACCAGGGGAGGCCAGCCGCGCGGGCGTCCTCGGCCGAATTGGCCAGGATGGCGGTGGTGTCACCCAGAATCGCGCCGCTGCGGGCATCGCAGAAGGCTTTCACACACGTGGCCACTTCGGGCAGTTCGAGCAGGGCCGAGGTGGTGGGCGCCAGCCGGGACAGGTCGGTCACTTCGGTCGGGGTCACGCGCACGGGCAGGGCGCCCCGACCCGCCACCCAGGCCCGGCCGATCAGCAGGGCGCCGGAGTCGGCAGGCAGGACCTTGGCGAGGGTGAGGAAGGAGGACAGACGGGGGGCAGGGCTCATGTCCGCATTGTGCCTGCTGACCTGAGGAGTCTTGCCCCAAAAACAATCAAGGCAGCCGAAGCTGCCCTGACGCGGATGAGGAAGGCGAAAGAAAGACGCTTACTTCTTCTTGACGCGGTTGGCGCCCCATTTGTTGGCAAAGGCCTGGAGGTCACTGATGCGCTTGAGCAGATCTGCGCCGACTGGCGTGACGATGTAGCCGTCAGAACCGTGCGTCATCAGGCCGGCTTCGCGCAGCTCCTTGATGCGGGTGTTCAGGGTGTTGGGAGTGATCAGGCCCACACTGTCCTGCAGCAGGCGGAAGGTTTGCGGATGGCCGTCCTTGAGCGCCCAGAGCACGCGGATCGCGTAGCGGGATTCCAGCAAGCTCAGCAATTGACCCAGAGCGACAGTATCTTTTGCAGCCATGTGAGGCTCTCCTCTTGACCTGATGAATTTGTAAACGGATTGGGAATGTAGCGCAATTTTGATAGCGCTACAACATTGCTAGCTGGGGCTGGTGCGTTAAAGCCACACAGTGGGGGGATTGGCGTGAAAAAGTGCCTTATTTCCAACGTTGCGCCCTGCTGACAGCCGAAGGAACTGGGCGACGGGCGACCTGCTTGCAAAACGCTGCCCATCTGGCGCATAATCGTGGCACGAAGGGGAGTAGCTCCATTTGGCTGGGACCGACGGGAAGGCTTGCAGGCAACTGTGAGCGCGGTGCCAGCTGACACAGACCATCGTCAATTCGAGGCGCAAGCCTCCGGTGATCTGGGCCAAAAATAATCCTCCTTGCCGAGCAAGACCTTCGATGCGCGCCCTGTGGGTGCCGAGTGTTTCATCCATTGACTTGGATGGGGTGCATGGCATGCCGTTGAGGCACGGATCGATGTGCTTTTTGCTGTTACGGCAGCCTCCATCCATCCGTGTCACAGCTCCGCAGGGCTTCATCTGGTCTTGCCTATGGAGCTCGTATATGGAATTTCTCTCAACTGCATGGTGGACGGCCCTGGCTGCCATCATCCTGATCGATCTGGTGCTGGCGGGCGACAACGCCATCGTCATTGCCCTGGCGGCACGCAACCTGCCGCCCCACCTGCAACGCAAAGCCATCATCTGGGGCACGGTCGGGGCCATCCTGGTGCGTTCCCTGATGACATTGGTGGTCGTCTGGCTGCTCAAGATCCCTGGCCTGATGCTGGTCGGGGGCCTGGGACTGGTCTGGATCGCCTACAAGCTGCTCACCGACACCGGTGAGGGGGACTCGCACGACCCTGCTGCCAGCACCTTCATGGGCGCCCTCAAGACCATCGTGGTCGCGGATGCGCTGATGGGTGTGGACAACGTGCTGGGGGTGGCGGGTGCCGCCCACGGCTCGATGGATCTGGTCATCGTCGGCCTGCTGGTCAGTGTGCCGATCGTGGTGTTTGGCAGCCAGCTGGTGCTGGGTCTGGTGAACCGCTTCCCCATCATCATCCAGGCCGGTGCCGCCGTGCTGGCCCTGACCGCGGCCAAGATGATCGTCTCTGAACCCCTCCTGGACCCCGTGTTTGACCCCCAGGGCGCGCTACACACCATGGCGCGCTGGGGCACCTATGCCGTGACGGTCGCCGGCGTGCTTGCGGCGGGCTGGCTCACCAGCCGCAAGCGGGAAGACAGCAGCCAGGAGGGCTCCTTGGCCTGAACCACCGGGCCGAATCAACCACTTTCATCAACCACAGGAAAGAAATCATGGACAACAAACCTGAAACATTGATCGTTTACGTGGACGACGCCCTGTATGCGCGTCAGCAGCTTGCTCCGCTGATGCAGGATGCAAAAGCGACCCGTTGGGTACTGGTGGCTTGCCCGCCCCACATGAGCCGTCGGGTGGGCAAATGGCTGAGCCATTCCGCCCGGGTGGGCTGGCGTAAGAAATGGAGCGCGGACCTGGCCGAGAAGATCGCGGGTTGGTTGGCCCAACCTGGCAGCACGGTCGAGCACCGTGTGGCCAAGGAGCCGCTGGTGGAGTTCACCGCCGAACTGCAGGCCAACTGCGGGGTCGGCCGCGTGATCGACGCTCGGCGCCCGAAGTTCGGTGTGCAGCTTCAGCCGATCACGCCGCAGCAACCCACGGAGTCGACAGGCTGGCAACTGCCCGCCGCCGTCAGCGGCCTGGGCGCGGCGTTGATCATTGCAGCCGAGTAGGGCTGCACGTCTGTCAGGGGCGGCGGCACTCGAAGTTGGCGGCGTCCTCCGGGTTGCCGCTGCCTTTGTAGTGCGCATATTGCGGGTGGGGGCAGAGGGGCCGCGTGCGGCCCGGAAATACCCCCGTGCCGCTGGCCGTGATGCGCTGCGGCGCCTTGCCCTGCTCGACCCAGTCGACCAGAGCCCCCAGGCCATCCCAACTGTCGGTGCCGGCGCCGCCCTGGCAATGGCCCATGCCCGGCATGAGGAACAGTCGGGCAAAGTCGGGTGTGGCGGGGCCGTGGGCCTGGCTCAGGCGGTCATAGTAGCGCAGCATCTCGTGGGCTGAAAAGATGGGGTCTGCCATGCCATGGGCAAACAGCAGCTTGCCGCCTCGGGCCTTGTAGCCGGCCAGCTGCACGTCAGTATCAGTGTCGAAGATCCAGGAGTGCGCGTCCATCCGGGCCGGGTCGCGGTCGAAATTGAAGGTGTAGATGCTCAAGGAGCGATCAGGCGGCGTGACGAAGTAACCCTGCAGGGCGTCCTGCATCAGGAACACATGGCGGGAATTGGCCTGGGCCGTCTGCGAGTTGCCAAGTTTCCACATGCGCCAATCGTTGGCCGTGTGTCCCATGCCGGCATCCCAAGGCCAGGTGGTGTAGAGGGAGCGGCCCGCTGAATTGGCCGGGCCGCTGATCATTTTCTGCAGTGCGTCCACCTGATTGGGTGCGAGGCACGCGTCGGTCTTCGGGCCCTGGCATTGCAGGCGCTTCACGTCGAACTTGCATGCGGCCGGGTTGGACACCATGCCGTCAGCCAGCCCGTCCTGGGCGTCACAGGCGTCCAGAATGCCCTTGCGCAGCACACCGAGGTCGGCGTCGGTCAAGGCGCGGCTCAGCACCGGCTTGCCGTCGGCACCGGCGGGGGCGATGGCCTGCAGGGTCTGGGTGTCCCAGGCGGCGGCGATGGTGGCCCCGCGCGACACGCTCATGGCCGGGGCCATGGCGATCACGCCGTCGAAATGATGTGGAAAGCGCTGGGTGAACATCATGCCCTGGCGTCCGCCACCCGAGCAACCGATGAAATAGGATTTGTCCGGTGCCTTGCTGTAATACCGGCGGATCAGGTCTTTGGCCATGGTTGCCACGCGGTCATGGGCTGCATAGGCGTTGTCCAGCCGGGCCTGCATGTCAAAACCGAAATCGGCGGTGGGTGTCTGGTGTCCGGCATCGGTGGTGACCACTGCAAAGCCGCGGTTGAGCGCATAGCCCGGGGCCGCCTGCGGGCCTACGGCAGGGCGGATCACGCCGTCGTTGCCACCGCCCCCCTGGTACAGCAGGCGGCCATTCCACTGTGCGGGCAGCCGCAGTTCGAAACCGATGTGATAGGGCTTGCCGTCCTGCCCGGTGCGCTCGGCCATGCGGCCGCGCAGACGGCAGTGTTCGGCCAGCAACGGGCCGCTGGTCACGCTGGGTGGTCGCACCGTGTTGCCTGCGACCGCCTCTGCCTGCAGGCTGAGGCCAGCCGGGGCATTGGCGGCAAACGCGGCGCAGGGCGCCGAAGCCGCAGGGGCCTGCGCGTTGGTTTGTGGCCCGGTCGGGTTCTGCACGCACGCCGCCAGGGCGGCTCCTGCGGCCACCGCCATGAAAACACGGTTCATTACCAGAGCTCCGGTTGGACCGCCTCAGCGGCACTCAAAATTGCCGGCGTCTTCGATGTCGCCGTTGCCTTTGTACCGTGCCACCTTGGGCCAGGCGCACAGCGGACGCGTGCGCACGGGTGACCAGCTGCTTGGCACATCGGCGTTGGTGCCGGCCGTGTTGCCAGGGCCGCGTGCCTGCGCCATGATCTGCTCAGGCGCATCACCTTGCTCCACCCATTTGACGAGAGCGCCCAGGGCGTCAAAGCGGTCTGTGGCCGGGCCACCTGCTGTGCAGTGCGCCATGCCGGGCACCGGGAAGTAGCGGGCAAAGTCGCCAGCACCGGGCACGGCCTGATGCAGACGCTGCATCCAGGCCACGGTGTCGTCGGCACTGAAGATGGCGTCGGCCACACCGTGATAAATCAGCATCTTGGCCCCACGGGCGCGCAGCGGCCCCATGTTGGTGGGGTTGTCCTTGCCCACCGGGGTGATGAGCGCGTCGGCACTGTGGACAAAGCCCGGGGCAGTGGCGGTGATGGCACGCAGAGCTTCATCGGTGTCGATGCTGGACAACGGCGTGATCGAGCGCGGCGGCGTCATGAAGATGTAACCGGCAGCGGGGTCCAGCGCCTGGCTGTTGACGAACTTCCAGGCTGCCCAGTTGGGCGCGGCGATGCCGGGCTCCCAGGGGAAGCGGCTGTAGATGCTGGCGCCAGACGGGGCCCTGGGGCCTTCATGGACCTGTGCCAGCAGGGTCTTTTGTGCGGCGCTCAGGCACTGGCCGTTGCGGGCGCCCGTGCAGGTGGGCACGTCGCGGTCGAGGTTGAAGGCCGCCTGGCAGGCCTTGGTGTCCTGCACCATGCCGTCTTTGGCTCCGTCGAGTGCATCGCATTTATCAAGAACTGCGTTGGCCACGGTGCTGCGCTCCGCAGCGGTGAGAGCGGTGCCCAGGTCGGCCAGTTTGACGTTGGGGGCGAACGGGTGGTTGACCTGGGCGCCAGGCGTGGCCAGTTGGTTCCACTTGGGAGCGGCCCACAGCTGGGCCAAGGCTGCGTTGGGCAGGCGGTAGCCGGGGGCACCGACGAGGTATCCATCGTACTGGTCACCCACGCGGGACGCTGCCACCATGGTGTGCCGCCCACCATTGGAGCAGCCACCGATGTAGCTGCGGTCCGGCCCTTTGCCATAGGCATAGGCGATCAGCGCCTTGGCCATGGGGGTGAGCTTGGCAACTGCCTCATGGCCGTAGTCGGCGCGCGCCTGGGGTTCGGCGCCGAAGACCGGGTTCTGCCGCCCGGTGTGGCCGGCGTCGGACGAAATGACGGCGAACCCCTGCGCCAGCGCGCCTGCGCTGTGGGAGTTGGGACCGTAGGCCGGCTGCACCACGCCATCTATGCCGCCGTTAGCTTGGTAGAAGAAGCGGCCGTTCCATTGCACCGGCAGGCGCATTTCGAAGCCGATGGCGTAGTCCTGGCCGTCTGCCCCCTTGCGCTGGAACATGCGTCCAGCAATCTGGCAATGGGCGGCAATCGGCCGGCCTTGCAGGGTGACCGCACCCGCAGCCAGGGGAGCGGCGTCGCGCAGTTCGGTGTTGGGGAATTCAAAGCGTGCGCCAATCACGCCGCACATCTTGAGCGTGCCGCCTTCGGCAGCGGCCAGTTGCGCCGGGGCGGGCCCCGAACCGCCCCCGGGGGTGCTGCAGGCTGCCAGCAGCACAACCGAAACTGCGGCTCCGAGAGTCAATTTTGTTTTGATATGAATCATTTCCATTCCTCTTTCTATAGCTGTCTATGGCTTGCCATAACGGGAAATCCGGTCATTCAATCAAGATTCTGCGGTGAATCCAATTCTTCGGACATATCCGCCCCACAGGTCGCCGTCGGCCTTGACCACGCGGGCAAAGTCTTCGGGGCTGGCTGATGGGGTGGGCACCAGGCCGATGGGCCGTGCAAAGGTTGCTACATCAGGTGCAGCGATGGCGGTCTTGAGTGCTGCATTGAGACGGTTGGCCACCGCAGCCGGCGTGCCCTTGGGCAGAAAAAAGCCGAACCACTCTTCCATGGTCAGCTCGCTGTAACCCTGCTCGGCATAGGTCGGGACTTGGGGGGTGTAGGGGGTACGCGTTTTGCCTGTGGTGGCCAGCAGGCGCAACTTGCCGCCGGGGCCGATATGCTGCAGGTAGTCACCGATCGGCGACGTGAAGCAGGCGATCTGCCCGCCGATGAGCTCCCCGATGCCAGGGCCGGAGCCACGGTAGGGCACCTGCTTCATGCCGAGGTTTTCTGCTTTGTCAAACAGCGCGCCCACCATGTGCGGCATCGAGCCCGCGCCTGGCGTGCCGTAATTGCCCATGCCCGGGTTGGCCCGCACCCAGGCTGCGAACTCCTTCAGATTGGTCACGTTGGCTGGCACCTGCGGGCCCACGCCGAACCCGAAAGCGGTGTAGATGCCCGTGGACACTGGCACCACGTCGGCGGCCTTGTAGGGCAGCTTGGGATAGGTGTGGGGGTAGATGGTGATCATCGAACCCGGCGTGAAGAGCACATGTGCACCGTCCGGGGCCGAACCTTGCAGGGTGGTCACGCCCACCTGCCCACCTGCGCCGGGTTTGTTGTCTACGACGGCGTTGGTGGCATAGGTGCCGCGCAGCTTGTCGGCGATGCGGCGGGCGAAGGCGTCGGTGGTGCCCCCGGGCGGGAAGCCGACGATGATGCGCAGAGTGTCGATGCTGCCCTGGGCGTACAGATGGCGCATCGGCAGGATGGCTGCCAGGCTGCTGGCGGCGGTGGCTTGGACGAGGCGGCGGCGGGTGATGGACATGGTGTGAATCTCCAAAAAAAGGCGCCCCTCCAGCTTGGCTGGGCGCTAAAAGGGCCTCTGATCAGGAATCTGCCTTGAAGCCGAGAGCGGCCACCAGGCGCTTGGCCATTTCCGAATCTGCGGCCAGACGCTGGGTGTGCTCGGCCACGGTACTGGCCTCGACATGGCCGCCAATCGGGGTGACGAAATCTTTCACATCCTGCTGGGCCATGGCCGCGCGCAGTGCGCCGTTGAGCGCAGCCTTGGTGGCGTCGCTGGTGGCGGCTGGGACAAAGAAACCAAACCACTCCCGCACCACCAGCTCCGACTGACCCTGCTCCCTGTAGGTGGGCACGTCTGGGGTGTGGGGCGAGCGGTCGGCACCTGACGTAGCCAGGATGCGAACCTTGCCGCCCTTGTAATGTTGCACCCAGTCGCCGAGGGGGGAGGACATGCCTGCGATCTGGCCGCCCAGCACCTGCGGGATGCCTGGGCCGGAGCCGGGAAAGGGCACGTTGGTGGTCTGGATGCCGGTCAACATGGCCAGGCGGCCCGCCAGCAGGTGGGGCATGGAGCCTGCGCCCGGGTTGCCGATGCTGGCCTTGCCGGGGTTGGCCTTGGCCCATTCGATGAAGTCCTTGAGGTTCTTGACTGAATCCGGCACTGCGGGGCCCACAGCCAGGCCATGGTCGGTGGAGTGACCCATGCCGATCGGGGCCACGTCGGACTGCGCATAGCTGAGCTTGGAGTAGGAGTGCGGGTAGATCGTGAGCATCGAAGCTGGGGTGTACAGGATGTGTGCACCGTCGGCCGGGGCCGCCTTGAGCGTCATCACCCCCACCTGGCCGCCGGCGCCGGGCTTGTTGTCGACGATCACGTTGTTGGCGTAGGTGCCACGCAATTTGTCGCCCACACGGCGGGCAAAGGCGTCGGTCGTGCCACCGGGCGGAAAGCCGACGATGATGCGCAGGGTTTCAACGCGCGGCTGTGCGCTGATGGGCATGGTGGCCCAGCCCAGCACACTGGCGGCGGCACTGGCTCGAACAAATTGGCGGCGGGTGGTCATGTTGGCTCCTTCGGGTTTGAAATGGGTGGGGCAAGACAGGGGTGGAATGGGTCAAGTGCGAGGCACAACCACGCCCGGGGCATGGCCAGCATACAGGTCGTTCACCAGAAGGGCACGATGCTTGAGCACCGAGCGCTGGTTGATCGAGCCTTTGTCGGTCACCTCACCCAGGTCGATGCTGGGCGCATCGGTCAGGATCAGTGCGCGGGCGACGCGGGTGGCGCTGCCGGTGCCGGATTTGGCCAGCACATCGACGAGCTCCTGCAGCCAGGCCTGCACCGGGTGCGATGCGGCCACATCGGCCAGCGAAGCGGTATCCGGCAGACCGGCAAGCTTGCGCAGTGCAGGGGTGGGAAAAAGCATAGCCCCGACCTCGCGCATGTCCAGCCCGGTGATGACGGCGTCTTGTACATAGGGCGCGCCGGCACCGATGATCTTGGCGCGCAGCGGCCCCACGCTGACAAAGGTGCCGGTGTTGAGCTTGAAGTCTTCGGCAATGCGGCCGTCAAAGCGCAGACCCTTGTGTGGATCGGCAGGGTCGATCCAGAGCACCGCGTCGCCGGTGCAGAAGAAGCCTTCGTCGTCAAACGACTCTGCCGTGGCCTCAGGATTGCGCCAGTAGCCCGGCGTGATGTTGGGGCCGCGGTAGCGGATCTCGGTCTTGTCGCCCATGGGCACGAGCTTGAGTTCCAGCCCGGCGCAGGGCAGGCCCAAGTCGCCCGCCTTGCTGTGCGGCGAGGTGACGAACAGGCCGAACGGGCCGGACTCGGTCATCCCCAGGCCGGCCGTCATGACAACGCGCTCACCATACTCACGTTCGGCCGATTCATACAGGCTGTCCCACACCGGCTGAGCCAGCGACGCGCCGGCATAGAAGAGCTGCTTGACGCGGGAGAGGAAGTTTTTGCGCAGCGCCTCGTCGGTCTTCATGGCGTTGGCAATGGCCTCGAAGCCGACCGGCACGTTGAAGTACCAGGTGGGGGCCACCTCGCGCAGGTTGCGGATGGTTTCACCGAGCAGGGCCGGCGTGGGCTTGCCGTCGTCGATGTAGAGCGTGCCGCCGTTGTGCAGCACCATGTAGAAGTTGTGGTTGCCACCGGCCGTGTGGTTCCAGGGCATCCAGTCCAGCAGCACCAGGGGCAGCTCGGCCACGGCGGGCATCGACTGAAGCATCTGCTGCTGGTTGGCGCAGATCATGCGCTGCGTGTTGATGACGGCTTTGGGCAGCTTGGTAGAACCGCTGGTGAACAGGAATTTGACAATGGTGTCCGGTCCGGTGGCCTGCATGGCAGTATCCACTGCCGGGGTGGCTGGCGTGGCCAGAAGATCGGCAAAGGCGCTCACCCGGCCGGCTGACCGGTCACCGTCGGCGATCGAGTCGAGCACCACTTCCACATCGGCGCCCACCACGGCCGTGATGGCGCGACCATAGCGCCTCCAGTCGGCGGCGTAGACGAGTCCGGGTGTCAGGGTGTCCAGCACATGGCGCAGCTTGTCGAAATCCTGACTGACCAGGGAGTAGGGCGGCGAGACAGCGCAATACGGCACCCCGGCATACATCGCACCCAGGGCCAGCATGGCGTGTTCGAGGCTGTTTTCGCTCAGGATGGCCAGCGGCCGCTCGGCGCTGAGGCCGCGGTCCAGCAGGGCCTGCCCGATGCTGCGGGCAGCGTCCAGGGCCTGCTTGAAGCTGAGCAGCTTCCAGGCCCCGCCTTGGGCCGGGTCACGCCGGGCGTAGACCGCGCGCTCAGGTGCCACCTGGGCCCAGTGGACCAGCCGGTCGGTCATGCGGACGGCGTAGGGCCCCAGGGGCTGCTCAGCGTTCAGATAGGTGTTGCCCTGTGCGCTGCGCGTGACCGCACGGGTGATGCCGAAGCGGAACGGACGGAAGGCAGGGGTGCTCATGGCGACGGAC
>JBDKJB010000013.1:0-12516 GCA_039796835.1 Pseudomonadota bacterium
TCAGTGACACGGTCCAGGCTGCCGCTGCCCCCGGTCGTCTCCAGGTCCAGCACCACATAGCGTGGCAACATGACCGGCAGCATGCTTCAGCCGATGTCGATGGTGTGCACGCCCTGGGAGGAACCCAGTGGGTCACCCGGGGCCTGGGTCTTGCGGTCGGCAAAGTAGCGCTTGAGGGTCGCCTTGACGGTGAGAAAAGACACCTCGTCCCAGGGGATTTCATCTTCGGCAAACAGCCGGGCCTCGATGGTTTCAAAGCCGGGGTTGAACTGGTCGCTGGTCAACCGGGCATGGAAAAACACATGCACCTGGCCCACGCGAGCTACGTTGATGACGGTGAACAGGGCGCCCATCTCGAATTGGGCCCCAGCTTCTTCCACGGTTTCTCGGGCCGCTCCCTGGGCCAGCGTTTCACCCAGCTCCATGAAGCCCGCGGGCAGGGTCCACTTGCCCCAGCGCGGCTCGATGTTGCGCTTGCACAGCAGCACCTTGTTGCCCAGCACGGGCAGAGTGCCCACCACCAGCAGCGGGTTTTCGTAGTGGACCGTGCCACAGGACGGGCACACGGCGCGGTCCTTGGTGTCGCCGTCGTCGGGTACGCGGTACACCACAGCGGTGCCACACTGTTTGCAATGCTTGAAAGATTTGCCCAGCATGACCGGAGTGTAGGGGCATAAAAAAGGCTCCCAAGGGAGCCTTTGAAATGCGGTGCGAGGGATCAGCTCAGCCGCGGCCGTGCTTGGCGATCAAGGCTTTGGCAGTCTCCAACAACTTTTTGCCGTCAAAGCCACGCTTGGTGATGTCGGCCACCCACTCGTCGTCCACATGGCTCGAGAGTTTGATGAATTGCTCGGTCTCGGCGGCGCTGAAGGTGTACAGGGTGTTGTTGCGGTCGGTGGCGGACTTGCGACCGGCCGGATCGCCTGCCTGCTGGGTCTTGCCGAGCCAGCCAGAGGTGGCCATGCCGGAGTTGGCGTCGATCACGCGCTTGAGGTCTGGGGCCAGGCCGTCGTACTTGGCCTTGTTCATGCACATCACGAAGGTGGTGGTGTACAGAGCGGGGCCGGTGGACGGAAATTCACTGTGGAATTTGGTGAGCTCGTTGACCTTGACCGATGGCACAACTTCCCAGGGCAGGGAGCAGGCGTCGATGGTGCCCTTGGAGAGCGCATCCGGGATTGCAGGCAGCGGCATGCCCACCGGCGTGGCACCCAGCGACGCCAGCAGTTTGGTGACCTGGCGGGTAGGACCGCGCACCTTCATGCCCTTGAGGTCCGCTGCAGATTTGATCTGCTTGTCGCGCGAATGGAAGAAGCCTGGGCCGTGCACGTTGACGGCGATCAGATGGGTGTCCTTGAACTCATCGGTGGCCACGGTCTGCAGGTATTCCCAATAGGCCTTGGAGGTGGCTTCGGCGTTGTTCATGATGAATGGCAGTTCGAACACCTCAACGCGCGGAAAGCGGCCGGCAGTGTTGCCGGGCAGCGTCCAGGTGACGTCGACCACACCGTCCTTGACCTGGTCATAGAGCTGGATGGGGGTGCCGCCGAGCTGCATGGCAGGATAAGCCTCGAACTTGATGCGGCCAGCGGAGTCTTTCTCGACCTTGTCCATCCAGGCCTTGTGCATGTTGAGCCATACATTGGACTGTGGTGCCATGAAGGTGTGGAACTTCAGCGTGACAGCCTGCTGGGCCAGACCGCTTAGGGCGGAGCCGCCCAGCGCTGCAGCTGCGGTGGACTTGAGGAGGGAGCGGCGTTGGATCATCAAAAAGTCTCCTGGAAAAAGGTGTGGACAGGAAGTTAACGGAAACGCAGGGGGCAAGTGGCCCGTGAATACCCTGAACCCGTGCTCTGAACCCTATTTCATGAGTGTCACCAGCCACAGGCTGATGCTCGGGAAAAACAGAAGCAGCAGCGTGCGCAGGACATCGCTGGCCAGGAAGGGCATCACGCCTTTGTAGCTTTCACTGATGGGTACGTCCTTGGCCATGTTGTTGACCACATAAACGTTCAGACCGACCGGCGGAGCGAGCAACCCGAAACCGACGGTCATCAGCACCATGATGCCGAACCAGATGGCAACCATGTCCTTGGGCATGCCGAAATCCATGCCAATGACCATGGGGAAGAAGATCGGAATGGTCAGCAGGATCATGGACAGCTCGTCCATCACCGCGCCCAGCACCACATACAGCAGCAGTATCGCGCTAACCACCATCAGGGGTGACAGGCCCCATCCGAGCACGAGCTTGGACAGCTGCGCCGGCATCTGGGTCAGCGCCAGGGCTGAATTCATGACATCTGCGCCCAGGAAGATCATGAAGATCATGGCAGAGGCTTCAGCCGTGGCATAAAAGCAATGCTTGAACTTTTGCAGGGTGAGCTCACGTTTGAGCAGGGCGGCCACGAACGTGGACGCGGCTCCAACGCTCGCGCCTTCGGTGGGAGTGAAGAAGCCCCCGTAGATGCCGCCGAACACGATGATGAAAACCGCAGCGATCGGCAACACGCCTTTGAAGGCCTCAAAACTGAGACGTTCCACTTCGTCGTGCTCAGGTGCATGACCGGGGACCAGGCGCACGTACACGCCGATGGCAATCATGTACCCGACCATGGCGATGATGCCAGGAATCATGGCCGCAGCAAACAGCTTGGCGATGTTCTGCTCGGCCAGGATGGCGTAGATCACAAGCGGAACTGAGGGCGGAATGAGGATGCCCAGCGTGCCGCCGGCAGCGAGGGTGCCGGTGGACAGACGGCCGGAATACCCGTGGCGCTTCATTTCAGGCAAGGCTACCGATGTGATGGTGGCTGCCGTGGCCACGGACGATCCGCAGATCGATCCAAAAGCCGCGCTGGCCAATACTGCACCCATGGCCAGGCCACCCTTGAAGCGTCCCATGACCGCAGCAGCAAATGAGAACAATGCCTTGGAAATGCCGCCTTGGGTGGCGAAGTTACCCATCAGGATGAAAAGTGGGATCACCGACAGGTCGTAACTGGAAAAGCGCGCGAAGGCCTGGCTGTTGAGAAAACTGGCCAAGGGCGCCCAGCCGGCCTGCAGAACATAGCCCACGCAGCCTGCCAGAAACATGGCCACGGCGATCGGCGTGCGAATCGCCATCAGCAGCAGCATGACACCAAAAATGAGCAGGGCCAACGTGATCGGGCTCATGGGGCTTCTCCTGCGGGGACAGCATCAAAGCCTTTCACGGCCTGTGTCAGAGCGATCACGGTGGTCAGGACCAAGGGCGGTACCATGGACGCGTAAGTGATCCACTCCGGAAATCCCAGCATCATGGTGCCGGTTTGGGTCTGGAACGATGCCCAGCCCCCCAGGGTGGTGCGCCAGGCCAGCAGCGCCATCATCAGGGCCATCAACAGGGCGCCCAGCCGGTCCAATGCGGCATTGGTGCTTGCGGTCGCTTTGGAAGTGAAGAAGTCCACAATGATGTTGCCCTTCCTTAGCTGACACCAGGGCATGAACAGGGCAACCGCCGCACCGGCCGAGACCGCGGTCAGTTCGAAGTCTCCTACCAGGGTCACGCCAATCGTGTTGCGGCCTAAGAGGCTGAAACAGCTCATCAGCGTGATTGCAGTGAGCAGCACACCTGCCAGAAAGGCGCACAACTTCGCAAGCTTCTGCAGCATTCTCATGTGTCTCACTCCTGTTGTAATTCTCGCCCGCAGGCAAAGGCCGCATTCGAGCGGCTTTCTTTTTTTAGAAGACTCTTAAATGACTTTGACAGTGATCGGGGTCAGGCCGTCCACATGGCCGTGCATGGTATCCCCCGCCACGACGGCGGCGACACCTTCCGGGGTACCGGAGTAGATCAGGTCACCGGGCTGCAGCTCCCAGGCCTGGCTGATGTGCTCGATGGTCTCGCCAATGTTCCAGATCAGTTTGCTGACATTGCTGCGCTGGCGGTCCTGGCCATTGACCCGAATCCAGATGGCAGCGCTGGCCACGTCGCCCGCCTGCGCGGCCGGGGTGATGGGGCCGCAGGGAGCGGACTCATCAAACCCCTTGCCGATGCACCAGGGGCGGCCAAGCTTTTTCTGCTCGCCCTGCAGGTCTCGCCGGGTCATGTCCAGGCCCACTGCGTAGCCGTAGATGTGCTGGGCGGCCTGCGTGGCAGCGATGTTTTTGCCGCCCTTGCCAATGGCCACGACGAGTTCGATCTCGTGCTGCAGGTCTTTGGTCAAGGGGGGGTAGTGAATGCTGGCCGTCTCACCGGCGTTGCACACCACCACCGCGTCGGTGGGTTTGAGGAAGAAGAAGGGCGGCTCGCGCCCGGTGAAGCCCATTTCCTTGGCGTGCTCCACGTAGTTGCGGCCCACGCAGTAGATGCGACGGACTGGAAAGCGGCCCGTCTGGCCCACCACCGGCAGCGTGACGGCGGCGGGCGCCTCGATCACCAAACTCATTGCAATCTCTCTTCCTTGTGAATGCCCAGGGCCTGTTGCACCGGGCGGTCTGAAAAGCTGAACAGCACACAGCCCGAGCCCGACGCCAGGCGCAGCTTGTGCCAGGAGGGCACAACAAAATGGTCGCGCGGGCCAAAGCTGAACTGTAGCGGGCCATGCGGGGTGTCGATGAAAGCCGTGCCCGCGCCTTCCACCACGCTGAACACCGCCCCATCGGTCTGGCGGTAGGCCTGCCCCTCGAAGCCAGCGGGCAGGCGCTGCATGAAGGTGCCAATGGTGGGCATGGGGGAACCCCCGGTGAGCGGGTTCAGGTAGCGCAGTTTGAAGCCGTCAAAGGCGTCTGCGGCGGTGTCGCGCTCCAGCTGATGCAGCGCCTCGCGGGAGCGCTCATACGGGTAGCTGAAGATCGGCGAGGTCTGCCCAAACGGGGCGTCACCTCGGACCGGGGCCATGTTGTGACCATAACGGGTGAAGCTGCTGCCTTCGGCCTTGTGGATGTGCTGTACGGCTGCCGTTGCGTTTTCGGCAAATCCGGCATCAAAGAAGCGGATGGTGGGGATGTCCAGGCCATCCAGCCAGACCACTGGCACGTCGGATTCGTTGCCATGGTCATGCCAGGTCCAGCTGGGGGTGATGATGAAGTCGCCCGGGTGCATGGAGGTGCGTTCACCGTCCACGGAGGTGTAGGCTCCACTGCCTTCGACAATGAAACGCAGCGCACTCTGCGTATGGCGATGCGCCGGGGCCACCTCACCCGGACGGATGAGCTGCAGGCCCGCATACAAAGACTGCGTGATGCAGGATTGGCCGCGCAGCGCCGGGTTCTCCAGGATGAGCACGCGACGAACGGCCTCTTCAGCGCTGATGGCCTCGCCCGCACGCATGAGGAAAGGCCGCACCTGCTCATAGGGCCACAGCGCCGGTACACAAGGGGTGGCAGGTTGCTGAGGCACCAGGGCGTGCAGCACCTCCCACAAGGGCGTGAGGTGCAAGGGGGCCATGTCGGCGTACAGGTTTGCCCGGTCTGAAGGGCGCGCGGCGGAGGGCAGAGGCGCGTTCACGTCGGGGGTCTCAGGCGGACTTGGTCACCAGCTCGAAATGCTCCACCTGCGGGGGAGAGGCAAAAAAGGGCCCGATGTGGGCGCGCCATTCGGCAAACAGCGGACCGCCGCGGAAATCGACGGTGTGGTTTTCCAGCGTGTCCCAGAAGATCTGCAGGATGTAGCGCTCGGTGCTTTCGATGCCACGGTTGACTTTGGCGCCCTGAAAGCCCTTGGCGCGCGGGGCAACCTCGGTGAGGGCTTTGTGGATGGCGGCTTCGAATGCGGCGTTGGTTCCGGGCTGGATGCGGATGTCGGCGATTTCAAGGATCATGGGTGCTCCGGGGGGCTGATTCCTTATTGTGGCAGGCCCTCAAGCCACGGTTTCCAGGCGCCCGTCCGCATGCCTTGCAAAGCGGCGCGGTTCATGGCCATGCACCGGGTCAGGGGCAGCGAAGGGCCAGCCGCCAAACTGGGTGCGGCGGTAGTCGGCAAAAGCCTGGTGAATTTCAGCCTGCGTGTTCATGACAAAGGGGCCATACTGCGCTACGGGTTCAGCGATCGGCCGACCTTGGAGCAACAAAAATTCGGATTCGGTCGGCCCGTTGGTCAGGGTCACGGCGTTTTGGGCGCGCAGCTCCAGTGCACAGTGCTGCGCGGCTTTTTGGCCTTCGGAGCCCTCGGCACCCACCGTCACGTGCTGGCCCTTGAAGAAATACAGCATGCGTCGACTGCCCGGCCCGGCGCCCGGCAAGCTGAGCACGGCGTGCGGGGGCATCCGGATTGTCCAGATCGCCACGTCGGCCTGGGCCTGGGCCGCCCAGCTGTCCGGCGGCGGGGTGGGGATGGTCTTGTCCGAAGCCTGGCTCCCAAATGCTCCCGCGATGAGGGCCACCTCACTCTGCAGGCCCAGCCGATCGGTCAGCTGCAAGCGAGGAATGGTGTCGGCCCAGAACATGGTGAAGTAAGGGGCCGCCATCTTGTGGCTGGCAGGCAGATTGAGCCAGATCTGAAACAGCTCCAGGGGGTTGCGGTCGGCACTGTTGAGCAGCGGGAACATCTCGGCATGGACGATGCCGCGCCCGGCTGTGAGCCATTGCACGTCGCCCGCGGTGGTGGGTGGGGTGCCCGGGGCAACGCCAAATCTCGCGGTGGCGCCCAAGGAGTCGGAATGGTCGATCAAACCCTTGCGCACGATGGTGACGGTCTCGAAGCCCCGGTGCGGATGCGACGGGAAGCCAGGCACCGTTTCACCGTGGTACATGCGCCAGCCGTCCACACCGGCAAAGTCGCTGCCCATCTGGCGACCTGCGAGAGAGGCATCCGGCGTCAGATCGGCCTTGCCGCGCGGGTACAGGTCGTCGTGATAGGCGCAAAACAGAAAAGGATCCAGTGTGGGCCAGGGTGGGTTGCCCAGGGCCTGGGCTTGCAGGATGACGCTCATGGTGTTCCAGCAGCTTTATAAGAAAAAAAGGCGGTATTTCCGTTAATCGTATTCATAAGTTTGCTATCAAATCAATATCTTCCAAAATACTCGCGCCGCTGCCATTCCTGGGATGCTTCTTCGTCGCCAGCGCCGCCTGCGCAGGCGGCGGAATGACGCTGGATCTCCTGGCGCTTGATCTGGCCGTAATAGCGGATGAAGTCGTCACCGAAGCCCAAGCCATAGCTGGCGTCGGCCTGCAGATGTTCAAGCGCGGCGGCCAGGCTGGTAGGCAGGCTCTGGGTACCGTCGTGCGTTGCTGCATAGGGTGAGCGCGTGGCGGCGGGGGCGGGCAGGGCGCGGCGCAACCCGTCCAGCCCCGCATGCACCTGCGCGGCCAGGTACAGATAGGGATTGGCCAGCGGTTCCCCCAGGCGGTTCTCGATGTGGGCGGTGGCATCTCCCGCAGTGCCCACCACACGCAGCATGGCGCCACGGTTGTCCTGTCCCCAGACGATGCTTTGCGGTGCCAGTGCGTTGGGCCGGAAGCGCTCGAACCCGTTCAGCGTGGGCACCGCCAGCGCGGCCATGGCTGGGGCATGCGTCAACAGGCCCGCCAGCCAGTGGACGCCCAATGCACTCAGGTGGTCAGTCGCGGCACTGCTGCGCCCAGGTGGCGGCACGGGCAAGGCGTCTCGCGCCATCAGGTTGCGGCCTGTCCCGTCCGTCACCGACTGGTGCAGATGCCAGCCACTGGACATGATCTGCGCAAAAGGCGGGCGGCACATGAAGGTGGCGTGGTACCCCGCGCGGGCCAGTGCTTGCTTGACACCGCTGCGGAACAGGGCCATGTGGTCAGCGGCCACCAGAGCGTCGGTGGGCCCGAACACCGCTTCCACCTGGCTCGGGCCGAGTTCAACCTCAAGCGACGTGAGGGGCATGCCCAGGCCCAGGGCCGTGTCGCGCACGATCGACAAGGCCTCATCGCACCGGTCAGTGGCCGCCTCGCCCAGCAGCTGGTAGCCTGGATGCAGCAGCTCCACCATGGGGGCGGGGCCTGGCCAGGCCGCCTGCACCGGGTCAGCGTCGGGCTGCTTGACGTCGCCCCGGATGCGATAGATGTGGAACTCCACCTCCAGGCCACAGACCAGCTTCAAGCCGCCACCCGGCCCCGACGGATGCTGCGCCAGCGATTGCAGGGCGCGTTGCAGCTGGTGCCGGGGGTCCAAGGGCACGGGTCGGCCGTCGGGGTACAGCAGGTCGCAGCGCAGCCAGCCTGTGCCTTCTGCCCAGGGCAGCATCCGGAAGCTGTCCGGATCTGGCAGCAGCAGCAGATTGGCCGCGGCCTCAAAACCCGGCAGGTCCGCCACGCCGCCTTCGTCAAAGACCTTCCAGGCGGTGCGGTCCGAAGTGTCTTTCAGCACGATGGTGCCCACCATGCCCACACCCTGGCGCAAGGCCGCAGGCAGAGCGGCGGGCAGCACCGTCTTGCCACGCATCAGGCCATGCAGGTCGCACCAGGCCAGGCGGACCTGCCGAACGCCGCTCTGCGTCACCAGAGTCAGCAGGCGCTGGACGGCGGCGTCCCGCTTGGCGTTGCTCATTCGGGCTTAAGCCACACGCAGGCTGCGCGCTTGGCGGCAGCTGTGCGCTGCCAGAAGCCCTGCCAGTCGTCGGCGGGCGCGATGCCGTCCACAGAGTCCGGTCCGCCACGGATTGCAGCCGCCAGGTCTGCGTCGGCCACCCCCGGCGGGACGCCGCCCGTCTGCACCGTGGCCAGGGCCTGGGCCAGCTGGCGCCGGTAATCAATGATGGCGCGGTCACTGGTGCCCAGGCGTTCGCGCGTGCGGTCGGCAATTGCGCCCATGCTTTCACAGGCCCACTGGTCGTGCACATTGATGTCGTCTTCGCCCATGCCCAGGAAGGTACGGGTGCGTTGCTCCTGCGGGTTGAAGCCCCAGTGGTCATGCCGCCCGTGCACGGGCTTGAAGTCGGGCGCCGGATTGCCTTTGAGCCGCTGCGTGCGCATGGCAGCCTGGTCCAGCGGTCCGGCAAAGCTCGTGAAGATGCTGTACCAGTAGGTGTGTGTGTCGTCCACCGGCAGGTGGAACTGGGTGATGGTGCTGGTTTCGGACAGCGGAATGACAAAGGCGTGCGGAAAGATGGCCTGTGTCACGCGCACATGGGTGAACTCACCATTGATGGGGCGCAGCGCCGTGACCCGCATGCCGTAGGGCTGCGCTTCGGTGCTGATGAGGGGCTGGTTGAATTCGCGCATGATGCGCGACATGGGCCATTTTTCACCGCCCACACTGCCCGCTGCACCTGAGCGGAACTGCCGTCCCGCGGCATTGCTGCCGGTGGCTGCCAGGTCTTCGTCCTCGAAAAACACATGCAGGAACGAGGGGTGCGCCGGGTCGATGCCGACCTCGAAGGCCTGCAGCCAGTTGCAGTGCCACAGGCCCTTGAAGGCAAAGCTGTGGCTGGCTGGCGCATCGAAGCAGTCAAAGGCCGGAAAGGGCGGGGGTGTGCTGCCCAAAGGGCCGAGCCACGCAAAAATGACCCCGGCATGGATGCTGAGTGGATACGCCCGTGCCTGCACGCCCTGACAGAAGTTGCTGCCGTCGGGGCGATCGCGTTCGGCGGGGGTTTGCAGGCACTGGCCGTTGGGGGCGAATTTCCAGCCATGGAAGGGGCAGCGCAGGCCACCGCCCTCAGACGCGTCTTCACGGCGGCCAAAGGACAAGTCGGCCCCCCGGTGCGGGCACTGCCGGTCCAGCAGGCCGAACTCTCCCGATGCATCCTTGAACAACACCATGTCCTGCCCCAGGGCGCGCACCGCCTTGACCGGGCGCACCGCCATCTCGGGCTGCAAGGCGGGATCGAATTCATCGAGCAGGGCCACGGGCTGCCAATAGTGGCGCATGAGTTGGCCACAGGCCGTGCCGGGGCCGACCCGGGTGAACAGTTCGTTTTGCTCGGCGCGCATCAGTCTGTCAGGGACGACAGGAATTGTTTGAGCTCGGGCGTCTGTGGATTACCGAAGAGCTCCTGCGGCTTGCCCGTCTCGTGCACACGCCCCTGATGCATGAAGACCACGCGGTCGGCCACCCGGCGGGCAAAGCCCATCTCGTGGGTGACCATCAGCAGGGTCATGCCTTCCTCGGCCAGGGTTTGCACCACGCCCAGCACCTCGCCGACGAGTTCCGGGTCCAGCGCCGAGGTGATCTCGTCACACAGCAGCACGGCCGGTTCCATGGCCAGGGCGCGGGCGATGGCCACACGCTGCTGCTGCCCGCCCGAGAGCTGATCGGCAAAGGCGTCGAATTTCTCACCCAGGCCCACGCGCGCGAGCAGCTTGCGCGCCTGCTCGGCGGCTGCGGCCGGGTCAGTCTGCTTGACCAGGGTGGGGGCCAGCATGATGTTTTTGCCGACCGTCAGATGAGGAAAAAGGTTGAAGCTCTGGAAGATCATGCCCACCCGCTGGCGCAGGGCGCGCATGGCGGCCGCGTCGCCGTGCTTGAGCGCCTGGCCTTCCACCTGCAGGCTGCCGGCCTGGAAGGTTTCCAGCCCGTTGATGCAACGCAGCAGCGTGCTTTTGCCGGAGCCGCTTTTGCCGATGATGGCGATCACCTCGCCGGCAGCCACATCGAGCGTGATGCCTTTGAGCACTTCGTTCGTGCCGAAGCTCTTGCGCAGATCGCGGATTTCAACCAGGGCCATGACAATTCCTTGGGGCTGCCGTTTCAGGCACGGGCATTGAGGTTGCGCTCCAGACGCTTGGCGGCCAGGCTCACCGGGAAGCACAGCGCAAAGTAGAGCAGAGCCACACAGCTGTAGACCACAAAGGGCCGGAAGGTGGCGTTGGTGATCATGGTGCCGGCCTTGGTCAGTTCGACGAAGCCGATGACGGAGGCCAAGGCTGTGCCCTTGATGACCTGCACCAGAAAGCCGACGGTGGGAGGTACGGCGATCTTCATCGCCTGCGGCAGGATGACGTAACGCAGCTGCTCGGAGAACGACAGCGCCAGGCTCTGCGCCGCCTCCCACTGGCCGCGCGGCACCGCGTTGACACAACCACGCCAGATCTCGGTGAGGAAGGCGCTCGAATACAGCGTGAGCGCCAGGGCCGCCGCGAACCAGGGCGAGGTGTTGATACCGAGGAGGGCGACGCCAAAGTAGGCCAGGAAGAGCTGCATCAAGAGCGGCGTGCCCTGGAAGAGCTGCACATAGGCCGACACCGCCGTCTCGGCGCCGCGCAGTTTGGCCACGCGTGCGATCAGCAGCGCCAGGCCCACCAACCCGCCACCGATGAAGGCGATCAAGGACAGCGCCACCGTCCAGCGCGCCGCCAGCAGCAGGTTGCGGAAGATGTCCCAGAGCGAAAAGTCAACCATGGTCGCGCCTGCGTCAGCGCCCGAACAGAAAACGCGGCCCGGCCCAGTTCAGCAGCCGGCGCAGGGCAATGGCCAGCCCCAGGTACAGGGCCGTGGCGACGATGAAGGCCTCAAAGGCGCGGAAGTTGCGGCTCTGGATCAGGTTGGCCGCGTAGCTGAGTTCTTCGGTGGAGATCTGCCCGCACACTGCGGAACCCAACATGACGATGATGATCTGGCTGACCAGCGCCGGCCACACCTTGGCAAGCGCGGGCGGCAGCACCACATGCACGAAGGTCTGTGTGCGGTTCAACGCCAGGCTCTGCGCTGCCTCGATCTGCCCGCGGGGCGTGGCTTCGAGCCCGGCGCGGATGATCTCGGTGGCGTAGGCGCCCAGATTCACCACCATCGCGATCACCGAGGCCATCTCGGGCGACAGCTTGAAGCCCGCCGCCGGCAAGCCGAAGAAGATGAAGAACAGCTGCACGATGAAGGGCGTGTTGCGCACCGCCTCCACGTACACGCCGACAATGCCCTTGAGCCAGGCGGGGCCGTCGGCTCGCGCCCAGGCGCAGGCGATGCCCACGGCCACTCCGATCAGGGTGGCCACGATGGTCAGCCCGAGCGTCCAGTACACGCCCTTGAGCAGCAGCGGCCACTGCGTCAGAACGGCCCAGAAATCCAGCTGGATGCGCATCGGGCGATGCCAGGCAGGGCTTCGGCTTACTGCGGCAGATCGCCGGCCGGTCGGCCCAGCCACTTGACCGCCATCTTGTCGAGGTCACCGGACTTCTTGGCTTCGGCAATGATGTCATTGACCTTCAGACGCAGCTTGTCTTCGCCTTTGGCTACGCCAATGAAATTGGGGCTGTCTTTCAGCAAAAGCTTGTATTCGGTGCCGAGCTGCGGGTTGCGTGCCATCATGTTGCCAGCCACCGAGGCTCCGGTGGCGATGGTTTGCACCTGCCCGGAGACAAAGGCCGACACCGTGGCGTTGTTGTCTTCAAAGCGCTTGATGTCCGCGCCGGCCGGGGCGACCTTGGTCAGTTCCTGGTCTTCCAGGGCACCGCGCGTCACGCCGACAGATTTGCCCGACAGATCGGCAAAGCTTTTCACATTCAGGCTCTTGGCGGCAAACACCGCCTGGAAGAAGGGCGAATACGCGGCCGTGAAGTCGATGAAGTTATATCGGTAGTGGTTATTTCTGATCTTGTTTATCAGCATGTAATCTTTTTTGGTGTTTATTT
>JBDKJB010000014.1:0-12408 GCA_039796835.1 Pseudomonadota bacterium
TGCCAAGGCTGTGGGCCGTTTCATGCCGCCGGTGTTCCAGGGCGCGCGGGCCAGCTCCCTGGCTGAGCTTGCATGCATGCTTGGGTTGCCACCAGACACGGTGTGCCAGACAGTGGCTGACTTCAATGCCGCCTGCAGCGTTTCGCGCGGCCGGGGCAGTTTCAACCACGCAGTTTTGGACGATTGCGTGACCGAAGACCTGCACCCCCCCAAGACCCATTGGGCGCTGCCCATCGACACCCCCCCGTTTTATGGGTACACGCTCAAGCCAGGTGTCACTTTCACCTACCTGGGCCTCAAGACCAATGGCGCGGCCGCGGTGCACTTCGGCGGCGTCGCCTCACCCAACCTGTTTGCGGCTGGCGAGATCATGGCTGGCAATGTGCTGGGCCAAGGTTATACCGCCGGCGTGGGGATGACCATCGGTACCGTATTTGGTCGCATTGCCGGCGCACAGGCCGCCCAACAACAGGCCGTCAAAGCATAGCCACCATGAGTACCCCCATGTTGCAGGACTTGGTGCGACAGGCCGCAGAGGCAGCAGAGGGCGAGGCTGCGCGCCAGTTTCAGATCTGCAATGCCTGTCGCTACTGCGAAGGGTTTTGTGCGGTGTTTCCCGCCATGACGCGGCGGCTGGAATTCCCGGCCCACGACGTGCATTACCTGGCCAACCTGTGTCACAACTGTGGCGCCTGTCTGCACGCTTGCCAATACGCTCCGCCGCATGAGTTTGCCGTGGCGCTGCCCCAGGCTTTGGCGCGCGTTCGTGGTCACACCTACGCCCAATACGCCTGGCCGCGCCCGTTCGCGCGCCTGTACCAGCGCAATGGCCTGTGGACCGGCCTGGCCCTGGCGGTGGGGCTGGCGCTTTTCCTGGTCTGGGCGGTGGCAAGTCAAGGGGGCCTGTGGCACACGCCCTTGGCTGGGAATTTTTATGCTGTGTTTCCGCATGGCCTGCTGGTAGCCGTGTTCCTGCCCGTATTTGCTTGGGCGGTACTGGCTTTGGGGATGGGGGTGATGCGCTTCTGGCGGCAACACAGTCCTGGCGCACCTGAGCAAGCAGGTGCGCTGCAGCAGGCGGCTGTGGACGTGCTTACCTTGAACCATCTTGGGGGGGGGCATGGACACGGCTGCAACGTGGCAGACGATGCCTGGTCACCCTGGCGGCGGCGCTTTCATCACCTCACCTTTTATGGCTTCATGCTGTGTTTTGCCGCCACCTGCGTGGCCACGCTCTACCACTATGTACTGAACCAGCCTGCACCCTACCCATTCTGGAGCCTGCCGGTGTTGCTGGGCACGGTCGGTGGCATGGGGCTGCTCGTTGGCCCGGTGGGTTTGTATGTGCTGTCGCGCCGACGCCCCGCATTGCAACAGGACGAGGCCCAGCAACCCATGGACACGGCCTTGCTGGCCCTGCTGTTCTTGACCAGCCTGACCGGATTGCTGCTGCTGACCTTGCGTGGCACTTCCGCCATGGGCTTGCTGCTGGCCGTGCATCTGGGGGTGGTGATGGCATTGTTTGTGACGCTGCCTTACGGCAAGATGGCTCACGGGATGTACCGTGCCGCCGCGCTGCTTAAACACGCGATCGAGCAGAGGCAGGCGCTCAAACTGCAGATCACGGGGGATTGAGCGCCTGCGCCTGAAGCTGCTCGAACGACATCAGGCGTCCAGCCAGCGCGCTGGCCACCACGGTCGGCGGGCTGGCCAGCCAGACCTGCCCTGGCCCGCTGCGGCCGGGAAAATTGCGGTTGATGGCGCTCACGGTCACCTGGTTCGCATCGGTGGAAGAACCCGGCCCACAGTTGGCACACGCGCCGCAGCTGGGCTGCAGGATGTGCGCCCCCATGCGGTTGAAGGTGCGGTCGTAGCCGTGGGCGATGCAGTAGTCGCGCACCGCGGTGGTGCCGTACTGCAGATACAGGGTCACATGCGGGGGCAGGGTCATGCCTTGCGCGAGGCCCCAGGCCAGAACGGCGTGGTAGTGGTCAAAATCTTCGCGTTTGCCGGCCGTGCAAGACCCTCCGTACGCCATATCGATGCGCACATCCTGGTCAAGTGCTGAAAGTGGCATGCCATGACCCGGATCTCCCGGGCGGGCCACCATCGGCACCAGCGTGGAGCAATCTACGTCGATCGTGCGCTCATACACAGCCGCTGGGTCGCTGTGCATCCAGGGTTCGATCACGGCGTCTATCCCCCGCCGGTCTTTGAGAAAACGCAGGGTTTCGGCATCGGGGGCGACGATGCCCGTGGTGCCACCCAGTTCAGCCGTCATGTTGGTCAGCGTGGCGCGCTCGTCGGTGGACAGCCGGGCAATCACTGGCCCGGCAAACTCGAACACCCGGCCCACGCCGACCCCGGCGCGGATGTCTGGTCGGGCCAGCAGATGCAATACGATGTCTTTGGCGGTCACGCCGGCCGGCACGGCGCCCAGCAGGTTGACGAGCAGTTGGGCCGGCGTGGTCAGGCGCACGGCACCGGTCATGAAGGCATTGGCCATGTCGGTGGTGCCGACGCCATAAGCCGCGCAACCGAGCGCTCCGCTGTGCGGCGTGTGCGAGTCCGTCCCCACCACCAGCTGGCCGGGCAGAGCGTAATGTTCGGCCACCATGGCGTGCGAAATGCCAGCCACGTTGCTGCCGTCATCCCGGGCGGCCTCGTCGTCGGTCAGTGTGGTGTGGCAGCGCAGGCCATGCAGCGTCACAAAATTGCGCTGCGCCTGGCGCATGCGCTGCATGTTGGGCACGAGGCCGTTCTTCAGGTGAGCCGGGCTTTGCTCGATATAGCTGCTGTGGTCTTCAAAGACCAGGACGCCATCGGGTTCGTGCAGGGCATACCCAGGGCTAAACCGCGCTTGCAGCATGTGGGCCGCCATACCGGTGTAGTACTCATGGATGAAGCGCCAGTCGGCCCGCACAAACACACCGTCACCGGTCTGTGCCCGAGCGGGCGTGCCCTTGACCATGAGGCGGTGACGCGCGACGATTTTTTCAAACAGGGTTTGCGGGCCAGGCGCTGCAGTAGGCAAGGGTGCTGCCGCGCTCAATGCGGATTGGCCAAAGGCCAACAATCCTCCGCTGCGCACGATACGCTGCGCCAACTCCTCGCGACCGGCCAGGAGTTCGTCCAAGCCGACCGTCTCGCCGCGTTCGATGCGAGCCAGCAGGGCAAAGTCGGTGCTGGTCAGCAGGCCGATGTTGTCGGCATTCTGGCGGTAGATGCGCTCGAAGCTGCGTGCAAACACGAGGCGGACCCCTGCGTACAGCTCTGCGGCCGGACTGTGCTCGCGCGACGAACCCTTGCCGTAGCGCTGCCCGGCCACCACCACCTGGAAGCCGCCGCGCTGCACCGCGCCAGCGACCAGTGGCAAGGCATCGCCAGCCTTGAAACCCGTATACGCAAAGCGCCCCAGCTGCTGGTCGTAGTGGCTCATGATCGCCACCGGCGTGATTTCATCGGTCGAGATGTCGTCACGCAGCAAATCGTGCCAGCCTGACCGGTCGGCAAGGTTCGGGCCTGGGTCCTGCAGCTGCCCGTGCATGGCAGCGGCATCTGACAGCAGGTACAGGATACGCGAAGAGGCCATGTACCGGCAGCGTGACGTCAGCGACGCGCTGCCAAGACGCGGTCTACCATCACCCCAGCCTGACCCAGGTTGTTCATGGGGTCGCAGAAGCCTTCCAGTTGGGCGCGCGTCACATGCGGCTTGATTTCGGGGTGCTCAGCCAGCAAGTCGATCAGGGGGCGCTTCTGTTTCAGGGCGTCGCGGCAGATGTCGTAGACCAGGTCATGCGCATACTCGCGTCCCAGGTAGGGGCCCAGGCCCATCATCACCGCCTCGCTCATCACCAGGCCGTGCGTCAGGTCGATGTTGCGGCGCATCTGTACGGCGTCCACCTCGAGGCCCTGCAGGATGAATTTGGTCTGTTTCAGCGCGCCGGACATCAGGCAGAAAATCTCAGGCATAGCCACCCATTCGATCTCCCAGGGGCCGGTGCTGCGCTCGTGGTCGGCCACCATGGCGTCCATCAGGCTGGCGGCCAGCTGGCGCACCACGGAGATGTTGGCATGGATGTACAGGCAGGAGATCGGGTTGCGCTTTTGCGGCATGGTGCTTGACGAACCCCGCCCCGGTGCGAAGGGCTCGAACACTTCGGCCACTTCCGTCTGCATCATCAGCTTGACGTCCATGGCGATCTTGCCGAGCGAGCCGCCGATGAGGCCGAGGAAGGCGCCGACCTCGGCAAAGTTGTCGCGCACCGTGTGCCAGGAAATGAGGGGCTGCCCCAGGCCCAGCTCTTTCATCAGGCCGGCCTGGGTTTCCATCGCGCCCGTTTCAAGTGACGACAGCGTGCCGGAAGCACCGCCAAACTCGCCTACCAGCACGCGGGGCTTGAGTTGCGTCAGGCGCTCGCGGTGCCGCTCTATGCCTGCCAGGATGCTGGCCATCTTGTAGCCAAAGGTGATGGGCGTAGCCTGTTGCAGGTTGCTGCGGCCGATGATGGGCGTGTCACGGTGGTCTTTGGCCAGCTTGGCCAGCGCGGCGGAAATGTCCTTCAGGTCCTGCTCGACCAGCGCCAGGCCTTCGCGGATCTGCAGCACGGCGGCCGTGTCGGTGATGTCCTGTGTGGTGGCGCCCCAGTGGCAGTATTCACCCAGGCCGTCCTTGCAGTTGGCGTTGATCTGGTTGACCACCGCGATGATGGGGTAACCAATGGCCTCGGTCTTGGCCTTGAGCTTGACCCAATCGATTTGCTCCAGATTGCAGTTCTTGACGATTTCGGCGGCGGCCTCTTTCGGGATGATGCCCAATTCGCCCTGCACCTTGGCCAGCGCACGCTCGATGTCGAGGTATTTGGCGGTGCGGTTCTCGTCAGACCAGACCTGGCGCATGGCGGCATCTGAAAAGATGTCGCCGAAGATTTTGCTGTCGATGATGGTGGCGGGCATGGGTTTCCTCGGTGTATGTGTTGAAAGGTGGAATAGGGGTTTGCGTTAAGAGGCC
The DNA here is from genome assembly GCA_039796835.1 of Pseudomonadota bacterium. Taxonomy (GTDB): domain Bacteria; phylum Pseudomonadota; class Gammaproteobacteria; order Burkholderiales; family Burkholderiaceae_C; genus JBDKJB01. Next base: position 5,012 of record JBDKJB010000014.1, read on the forward strand.
TGGGTAGTACGATCTCAGCCGGCCTGTGCAGCCCGGGCGATGATGCGCTCGGCTTTCAGGATGACGGGGCGATCGACCATCTTGCCGTCCAGCTGGATCGCGCCACCGGTGGATGCGGCCCAGGCCTGCAGCACGCGGCGGGCCCAGGCAAGTTCTGCGTCACTGGGCGCCAGGGCCTTCAGCACGGCCGGCACCTGCATCGGGTGGATGCACATCTTGGCGCCAAAGCCCAGCGCACGCGCCTGTGTCATGTCGGCAGTCACCCGGGCGGCATCCAGTTCGGGTGTGACGCCCGCCACGGGCGATGCAATGCCGGCGGCGCGCGAAGCGATGGCGATCTGGGCGGCAGAAAAAACCAGAGCCGGGGAATTCGCCGGAATGTCCAGGTCCGCCATGTAGTCCAGGGATCCAAAGGCCAGACGGTCCACACCGGGCGCGGATGCGATATCCGACAACGCCAGCATGCCGCGCGCAGTCTCGATCAAGGGCAACACCGTGGCCTCTGCGGGCAGACCTTGGAGCGCACTGGCGACCTGGCTTGCAGACTCACACTTGGGCAGCATCACCCCTGGGGCCCGTGCTGCCTGGATGAAGGCCAAGTCTTGCGCATGCCAGGGTGTTGCATCGTCGTTGATGCGGATGAGGGTCTGGTTGCGGGCGGCGTCAGAACTGGCCAGCCATTGGGCGGCGGCTTGGCGCGCCTGCTCTTTCTCGGCCGGGGCAACTGCGTCTTCCAAGTCCACGATGATGCGATTGGCGCCAGAAGCCAGTGCCTTGGCAAAGCGCTCCGGCCGGTCGCCGGGCACGAACAGATAGGTCAGTGGCAGGGCTGGGGCTGCGCTCACACCACTCCCTCGGCCCGTAATTCGGCAATGCGCGCAGCGCTGTAACCCTGCTGACCAAGAATGGCCTCGGTGTGCTGACCCAGGGCAGGTACGGCGTCCATGCGCGGCGCACCACGGTCCCAAGAGCCGGGTGGCAGCAATGCCGGGATGGGGCCGGCTGGCGTGCCCACTTCACGCCAGCGGTTGCGCGCCTTGAGCTGCGGATGCGCCCAGACCTCTTCCATGGTGTTGACCTGGGCATTGGCAATGCCGGATTTTTCCAGGCGCTCAGCCACCTCGGCAGCGGTGAGGCTGGAGAAGGCTTCAACGATCAGGGCAGACAGCACTGCGCGCTCGGCGCTGCGCTTGGCATTGGTGGAAAATCTGTCTTCGGCGGCCAGCGCAGGCTGGAGCAGGACCTTGTCGCAAAAAATCTTCCATTCGCGCTCGTTTTGCAGGCCCAGCATCACGGTCTTGCCGTCGCCAGCCGGGAACGGGCCATAGGGATAAATCGTGGCATGGCTGGCCCCGGTGCGTGGCGGTGGCGTTGCGCCCTCAAAGGCGTAGTACAGCGGGTAGCTCATCCATTCGGTCAATGACTCCAGCATCGACACATCGATGCGCTGGCCTTCGCCGGTTTGCTGCCGGTGCATCAGAGCAGCCAGGATGTTGGTGTAGGCGTACATGCCGGCGGCAATGTCGGCGATGGACGGCCCAGCCTTGGACGGCGTCTCTGGCGTCCCGGTCACGGACACCAGGCCGGATTCGCTCTGGATCAGCAGGTCATAGGCCTTTTTGTCGCGGTAGGGGCCGTCGCTGCCATAGCCCGAGATGTCGCAGACGATGATGCCGGGCTTGATCTTTGACAATGCCTCGTACGACAAGCCCAGCCGCGCGGCGGCGCCGGGGGCGAGGTTTTGCACCAGCACGTCTGCCTCCTCCAAGATCAAACGCATCAGCACTTTTTGTGCTTCTTCGTGCTTCACGTCCAGCGTGAGGCTTTCCTTGGAACGGTTGGTCCAGACAAAATGGGAAGCGAGGCCATGCACCCGTTCGTCGTAGCCGCGTGCGAAGTCACCGACACCGGGACGCTCGACCTTGATCACGCGGGCGCCCATGTCGGCCAGTTGCCTTGTGGCAAACGGTGCGGCAATGGCGTGCTCCAGTGTGACGACGGTGATGCCTTTGAGGGGTTGCATATGGAATTGATTTTTGAGAGAGTGGTTGGGCTCAGTTCGGTGGGGGCTTGTCGCCTTGACAAGCGACTAAAGTTTTGCCTGCATCCAACGCAAAAAAAAGTTGGCAACTTGAATATTATTTTTCTCCAGCATCATCATGTGTCCGTTGCCATGAATCCCTTGCTCCGACAGACGCACGAAGTCCACAGCGACGCCCGCCTGGCGCATGTATTTCGCGGTGCAATGGTCGTAGGGGGCATGATAGGAACTTTCGCTCACGGCGATCAACACTGGAATGGATCGAAAGTTCACCAATTTCCGCGCAGGTTCGGTTTGCGTGGTGCAGGGGATCAACCCTTCCGCATCCGGAGCATTTTGTTTTGTGGTGGATAGCTGGACGGGATTTGCAACGGGTGGATCGTAGGTCAGCGGGACATCAGCAATTCCCCATGCCCTCGCTTTTGGAGAGCCCTCAGCATTGTTGTGAAACGGTGGCCCCGAAGGCTCTATTGCGACGATCGCCTTGACCAGACCCGGGCGCTTCTCGGCAATCACCCAACCCAACAACCCGGCTTGCGAATGCGTCAACAGAATGGCTGGCCCAATCCGGTCGAGCAAGGCCGACCCTGCCGCCTGAGCCAGCATCTGGGTCTCAGAGTCGCTGGCCAGCGACTCCACCTGAGTGGCATAAAAGGCGTCAAAGACCGGGTCGCCTCGCCTGCCGGTGCCTGGCCACTGCGTGTGAAACTTGGCCTGCGGCCAAGTTCCCAGTTCCCTGGATGCAGTGAAAAGCTGCTCAAGTTGTGGGGCGGTGAACATCCGCAAGCGGCCATCTACGTCGGGGTGCCACGCCGAACGGCCGCGTGCAGGTTGATCCACCATGTAAACAACATAGCCCTGCTCAACGAAGTAATCAGCCCAGCCCTTCCTGCCATCGGGCGTCATCATCCAATTGGTGGCTGTTTGGGCCGCCCCATGAATCAGAACCAGCGGATAGCGACGAGTCGTGACTCTTGGAGTCAGTTTTTCAACATACATCTGTCCCTGCATGATTTCTTTTCCTGCAGGTCCGACATACCTGCCGCCAGCAAAGAAGAACTCACGCTGAGCGACTGCCGCCTGTCCAAGTTCACCAGACGTGCTTGCGCAACCAGCAATCAAGACAGCGAGCATCGAAAGCAACCAAACGCCCGGGTGACAAAACCTGCGCATGACGTCGTTCCTCAATAAAAATCCGGCATCCGACAATCAGAAATTCAACAAATCTCTGCGGTGGCATCCATCGTGAGCCAGCCTTCATGGTCGCGGCCCCACAGGCGCACGGTTTTGCCATCGGCGGAGGGCTGGCCATGGACCGAGAAGGGGTTGATGTCGAAGGTGGGCCGCACAGCCTTGAATTCGAAACGCAACACCTGGGCGTCAGGTTGGTTGCGGCGCAGCAGATCCATCAGCAAGGTGGCGATCAGCGGGCCATGGACGATCAGGCCGGGATAGCCTTCGACCTCGGTCACATACTTGCGGTCGTAGTGGATGCGGTGGCCGTTGAATGTGAGCGCCGAATAGCGGAACAGCAGCACGTCGTCCGGCACGATCCTGCGCTCCCAGGCCCATTGCGCCGGAGCGGCCTGCGGCGGAGGGGCCACGTCATCGGCCGAAGGCGCAGCGCGATACACGATGTTGTGGTGCTCGGTCAGCGCCACCTGCTCACTGCCGTTGACGCGGAGATCATGGCGCACGCGCACAAAGATCAGGCTGCCGGTGCGGCCGGACTTTTCTTTCACATCGGCGATGGTGGATGTGCGTGACAAGGAGTCGCCGATCCGCAACGGCGCGTGGAACTCGAAGTCGCTCCCGGCCCACATGCGGCGGGGCAAGGGCACCGGAGGCAAGAAGCCGCCGCGCCGCGGATGGCCATCCGCGCCAATCTCAGACTGGCGGTTGATGGGCAAGAAATACAGCCAGTGCCACAGGCTGGGCAAGGGTGTGCCCGGAGCCGGGCGCTCGGCGGGCCAGTCCAGCGTGGCCGACAAAGCGGCGTAAGGGGTGGCCGTGGCCACGTCATCGACCGTTTCAGTACGGCCAACCCAGTCTTGCAGATTCATGGCATGTCCAGAGAAGGCAAAACGGTCATTCTGCTTTGATTTTTGCGGCGCTGACGACGCTTTTCCAGTGGACGGCCTCTTTCACGACCAGAGCTTTCAACTGTTCGGGCGTGCCGGTCTCAACCTCGGCCCCCTGATCTTCGATCTTCTTCTCAACGGTCTTGTCATTGAGCACGGCATTCATCTCGCGGTTCAGGCGATCCACCACGGCTTTGGGTGTCTTGGCCGGCGCAAAGATGGCGTACCACTGCGACATGTTCACGTTGGCGATGCCCTGCTCGGCCAGGGTGGGCAGGTCGGGCAGCACGCGGGAGCGCTTCTCACCCGCGATGCCCAGGGCCTTGAGTTTGCCGCCCTTGACTTGCGGAAAGGCCGTGAACAGACTCGGAAACATGTATTGGGTGCTGCCTGCAATGGTGTCTACAACCGCTGGCGCTGACCCTTTGTAAGGCACGCTCACCACATCCAGTCCAGCGGACAGCTTGAACAGTTCGCCCGCGATGTGCGGTGCCGTGCCATTGCCTGCCGTGGCATAGCTGAAGCTGCCTGGCTTGGCTTTGATGGCCTGGACCAGTTCCTTGGCATTTTTGGCGGGCACCGCGTTGTTGGCCACGAGCACCGTAGGCGATGCCGCCACCAGGCCGATGGGCTCAAAGTCGGCCACGGGGTCGTACTTGAGCTTCTGCAGCGCCGGGTTGATGCCGTGCGTGGCGATGTAGCCAAACATGAGTGTGTGGCCGTCCGGCGCGGCGCGTGCGACGAATTCGCTGGCGATTGCGCCGTTGGCTCCGGCTTTGTTGTCCACGATGACGGGTTTCCCCAAGCGTGCGCTTAGGCCCTGCGCCAGGATGCGTGCCATGGCGTCATTCGCGCCGCCAGCGGCGGTCGGAACCACGATCGTGATGGATTTTTCCGGCCAAGCTTGCGCCCAGGTGGGCTGAGCCAGCGTCAGCGCCACAGTGGTGCACAGGGTGGTTGTCAGCAATGGCAGTATCGCAATGGGGGATGGCATAGATGGTTCCTTCGAGTCTTGGCAGATGCCTGCATCATCCGAGGAACTTGGCGCTGCGTAAATTGCAACTTTTGATACGATTGATGCATGACACGCATCAATTTTGATTTGCAGCAATTGCAGGCATTTGTGGCCGTGGCGGAGCGAAGCAGTTTCCGCGCCGGTGCCGACCACATCCACCTGTCAGCACCGGCGCTGAGCCGCCGCATTGAAAAGCTCGAAACGATTCTGGGTGCACGCCTGTTCAACCGCACCACACGTGATGTCGAGCTCACGCCCCTGGGCCGCGTGTTTCTGGAGCGTGCCCGCGCGGCGCTGGATGATCTGGAATCAGCGATGCTGGGCATTTCCGACATCGCGGCCAGCCGCAGCGGCCTGGTCACCGTGGCCTGCGTGCCGTCTGCTGCGATTCACTTCCTGCCATCGGTGGTGCGGTCATTCTCCGAGCGGTTTCCGCTGATCCGCGTCCGCGTGATCGATGAGGCGGCCAGTCAGGTGCTGGCCAGCGTGGTGTCGGGTGAGTCGGACTTTGGCATCAGCTTCATGGGCGGGCTGCTTCCGGAAGTGGATTTCGACCCCATCCACAAAGATCCTTTTGTCCTGGCGATGCCCCGCACGCATGCTTTCGCGAAGCGCAAATTCCTGACCTGGCCAGACCTGACAGGTGAGCGGCTGATTGCTGTGGCGCGCTCCAGTGGCAACCGCCAGTTGCTGGATGACGCATTGGCTAAGGCCGGCGTCAACCCAGCTTACCGCCTGGAAGTGAGCCACATCGCCACATTACTGGGCATGGTGGAGGCCGGATTGGGCTTGGCCGCCGTGCCCCGCTTGGCGCTGCCAACAACCCATCCGGTGCTGGCGGGCGTGATGCTGCGTGGACCGGTGGTGTCCAGAGAGCTCGGTCTGGCCACCCGGCGTGGTACCAGCCTGCGCGCGCCTGCGCAGATTTTTCACGATCATCTCCACTCCGCGCTCAAGGCTAGGCGCTGACAATATGGCATTTACGGGCGCTCCACCATGACCGAAGCGTGCGTAAACAAGGCCTCCAGAGGCATGCGCTGGCCACGCAGATGGTCCTCCACACACTGTAAGAGCAGTGGCGTGCGATGGCGCGGCAGGCTGGCACGAATCTCGTCTGGCGTGAGCCAGACGGTGCGCACAATCCCTACGTCCAGCTGGGCCCCAGGCACTGCGTCGCCCAGTTCGCCAGAAAAAGCAAAACGCAGGTAGGTGATGTCATGCCCCGTGGCCTTGCGGATCGAGCGCGACATGTAGGCGCCTACCAGCGCTTTGGGCGTGAAGCGGTGTGTGGTTTCTTCCAGCGCCTCGCGCACGCAGGCCTGCACCAACGATTCCCCCGGATCCAAGTGGCCAGCGGGGTTGTTCAGCATCAGCCCCTCGGAGGTCTGCTCCTCCACCAGCATGAAGCGCCCCCCCTGCTCAATGACGGCGGCCACAGTGACATTGGGTTTCCAGCGGTTGTGCATGCCGAAATTATGCCCAGCGGGTCGAATCGGGCGCTTGTAAATCTCGGGTAAGCTGTCGCCCTGCTAAAGATTTGAGGAGCATGCCCCATGCTGATCGGCATACCTGCTGAAACCGCCGCCGGTGAAACCCGTGTCGCGGCCACCCCAGAAACGGTCAAAAAACTCAAGGCTCAAGGCCACACCCTGCGTGTGCAGTCCGGTGCCGGCGTGGCGGCCAGCGTCACCGACGAGGCCTACGTTGCTGCCGGCGCCGAGATCACCGACGCTGTCGGCGCCCTGGGCTGCGAGCTGGTGCTGAAAGTGCGCGCTCCCTCCGCCGCCGAGCTCGGCCAGATGAAGAGCGGCACCGCGCTGGTGGGCATGCTCAACCCCTTTGACGCCGAAGGACTCAAGGCCCTGGCCAGCGCAGGGCTCACTGCCTTTGCGCTTGAAGCTGCCCCGCGCACCACGCGGGCGCAGAGTATGGACGTGCTCTCCAGCCAGGCCAACATCGCCGGTTACAAGGCCGTGATGATGGCGGCTGATAAATACCAGCGCTTCTTCCCGATGCTGATGACGGCGGCCGGTACGGTCAAGGCCGCGCGGGTGGTCATCCTGGGCGTGGGGGTCGCGGGCCTGCAAGCCATTGCCACGGCCAAGCGCTTGGGCGCGGTGATCGAGGCCAGTGACGTGCGGCCCAGTGTGAAAGAACAGGTTGAGTCCCTGGGCGGCAAATTCATCGAGGTCAGCTACGACACGCCGGAAGAAAAGGAAGCCGCCGAAGGCGTGGGCGGCTATGCCAAGCCGATGCCACC
>JBDKJB010000015.1:0-12301 GCA_039796835.1 Pseudomonadota bacterium
GAACAAATTATGCGCCCAATCAGCCAGACCAGCCCTTGTTGCCTGCGTCGATGTGCAACTTGGGCAGGTTCAGCCGGCGCGCCTTGAGCCGGCCCTGGCTCTTGAGCCACGGCTCCACCACATCCCAGATGGGCTTGCTGCCCGCCTTGGCAGCGTCTTCCGACACCGGGGCCCAGCCGGCCACCTTGTAGGTCTTGCCAGCCTCGATGGGCCGACCCTTCAGGCGCATGTCGTCAATGCGCTGGCCCATGGCCCGGGTGGGATGGCAGGCATAGCTCATGCCGCCCACACGCACCATATCACCGCCCTGCTGGTAATAGGGGTCAGGGTTGAAGAGGTTGTCGGCCACATCCTCCAGGACGGTCTTGAGGGTTTCACCCGTCATGGTGGTGACCGTGGTGTGGGGGTAAGTGATGGCCGTCATGTCCATCAGCCATTCGCGGGTGATGGCCTGGCCCGGCAGCAGCGAGGTGCCCCACCGGAATCCGGGCGAAAACGCGATGTCGGCGCCCTGCACGTCCATCAGCGCGTCCAGCAGCAGCTGGTCACCCGTGCCATTGAAGTTGCCACGCCGGTACAGGAAGCCATCGTTGACCGCGAGTTTTTCGGCCAGCCTGGCTTCATAGGGAGCGCGCAGCTTGCGGATGAGTGCATCCATGTCCGGGTCCGCCGGCAGCATGTTGGCAAACACCGGCAGCAATCGGTAGCGGAAGTCCTGCACCCTGCCCCCCCGGACATCCAGATCCATCACGCCCAGAAATTTGCCGTTGGAGCCTGAGTTGGTGACGACGGTCTGCCCGCCCGGGTTGGCGATGATCCGGGCCACAGGCATGCCGTCGTGCGTGTGCCCGCCCATGATGACATCGATGCCGCGCACGCGGCTGGCCAGCTTCAGGTCCACATCCATGCCGTTGTGCGACAGCAGAAAGACGACCTGCGCCCCCTTGGAGCGGGCCTCATCAACCGTCTTCTGCATCGTCTCTTCCTGGATGCCGAAGCCCCAGTCAGCCACCATGTAGCGCGGGTTGGCAATCGGTGTGTAAGGGAAGGCCTGGCCGATGATGGCGCAGGGCACGCCATTGACTTCGCGCATCACCCAGGCCTTGAACACCGGATCGCCAAAATCGTTGGTCTTGACGTTCTGGGCGATGAATTCCACCTTGCCCGCAAAGTCCTTTTCGACGATCTGCTTGACGCGGTCCTGCCCCAGCGTGAACTCCCAGTGCCCGGTCATGACGTCCACGCCCAGCAGCTTGCAGGCCTCCACCATGTCCTGGCCGTTGGTCCAGAGCGCTGTGCCTGAACCCTGCCAGGTGTCGCCACCGTCGAGCAGGGGGGCGTAGGGACGCGAGGCTTTGAGGCGTTTGACCAGCGTGGCCAGATGGGCAAACCCACCCACCTTGCCGTAGCGCCGCGCCGCCTTTTCAAAATCCAGATGCGTCAGCGCGTGCGCTTCGGCGCCGCCGGGGCGGACCTTGGCGGTCTGAAGAAGATGATCCCCCACCAGGTGCGGCAGCTGGTCTTTCATGCTGCCAAAGCCGAGGTTCACACTGGGTTCGCGGAAATAGATCGGCTTCAACTGCGCATGACAGTCTGTGAAATGCAGAAAACTGACGTTGCCAAACGGGGGGATGTCGTACAGCCCCTGGGCGGCCGTCGCCGCGTCTGCCTCGGCATAGGTGCCCAGACCCAGGCCGGCCATGGTGCCGGCCCCCAGCACCTGCATGAATTCGCGCGTGCTGAGGTTCACTGGTTGACCGGTGACTTCGGGTCCAGCAGCAACGCCATCACGTGGCGGATCTGCGCCTCGCTGAGGATGCCTGCGTGCCCTGCGCGGGGCATCTGTGAGCAGGCGTTGTACGCGCGACTGTTGTAGATCTTGCCCCAGGTGTATTCCACGATGGCTTTGCTGGCCGGGCTGGCCGGGTCGCTCAGATTGGCGGCTGTGATGCCGCGGATCTTGCCGTAGTTGTACAGGCTGGGCCCCAGCGTGCCAAAGGAAATTTCGGCTTTGCTGATCTGATGGCAGTTGTAGCAGTTGCCGCCGTTGGCCTGGCCCGGTGAATCGGTCCAGGTCAGGCCACGGCCGCTCTGGGCGATGGCTTCACCCTGCCTCCAGTCCCCGATGAACTTTCCGTCCGAAGGCCACTTGATGGTCTTGAGGTTGGCTTCTTCGATGGCCTTGCCCAGTTTGTCGTCGATCGGCTTGCCCGCCACATCGGCCTTGCTGCATTCACGGTTGGCCTCGTCCTGCACCAGGCGGTCCACCTTGACAGGGCCTTCATCCCGAAACGACGCCTTCATGACCTTGTCGGTCAGAGCGTCCAGCTCGGCAGGGGATGGCAAGGCAGAGCAGCTTGCTACCAATACACTAGCAAACAATGCAGATACACGAACGGGAAAAAATCTGTTTATCTTCATGACTTGCCTCAGCGCTTGATGGCCGGCGTGGCCACCTCGCCACCTTTGCCATTCACACCCAGATAGACCCCCAGTGCCACGGTGGCCTCGCTGCCGAACTCGGGGAACGGAAAGCGCTGCTGGCGGTAGCAGTCGTTCAGGCGCAACTGCATGCCCCACATCTGTCCGTTGGACACGCGATACGCCGGCCAGGCGCCAAAGCCCGCGCCCGCGCCCGGGTTTTTGGTCAGGTTGGGCAGGTCTTGCAGACGGATGCGCTTGTTGTCTTCGCCATGGCAGGACGCGCAAGAGAAGTCATGTGTTCCGCCCCGCGCAAAGAAGATCCGCTTGCCCACCTCGTACATCGTCCGTTCTGCGGCATGCTCTTGTGGCAGGTTGAACTTCATGCCCTTGGATTCGGCGGAAATCCAGGTGGCCAGCGCGGTGACGTTGCTCTGCTCGCCGCGGCCAAAAGCGGTCTTGCGGATGTCGGCGCCGTTGAAGCCCTGCAGGGTCTCCATGCAGCTCACCAGCCGGGATTCGAGGTCTTCAACCTTCTGGGTGTCGGCAAAGTAGCGTGGCAACTCGGCAAACGCACCTCTCACGACACCGGCGCCCTTGCCGAGGTCACACTTTTCGAGGGATTCGTTGCGGGGGCCGCGCTTTTGCTTCCAGAGGGCTTCGCCCTTGGCCTCAAACAGCTCGGCAGGGTTACCATCGGCCAGCAGGGCACGGTATTCCGCAATGCCGTCGGCGGCGGTTTTTTGTGCCGCTGCAGACAGGGCCAGGGAGCTGACCAGCAGCCCCCACACCAGCTTCCATCCGATTGCCTTCTTCTGGGGCTGTTGCATCATGGCTTCCCTTCAGGACACGGTGGCTTCGTCGGTGCGGGTATCACCCTTGTTGTCTTTCCAGGTCACCGTGACCTTGTCACCGGCCTTGGCCCCCTTGACAGTGAACTGCAGGAAGGGGTTCTTGGCCACAGCCGGACCCCATTCGGCGGTCATGACGGGCTTGCCGTTATGGCTGGCGCTGACGTTGCTGATGTGCCAGGCCGGGATGGTCTTGCCAGCTGAGTCTTTGCGCTGCCCTGTTTCCATTTCGTGGGCCATGAGGACACGGACGGTGGCATTGCCACCTGCGGCTTGGGCGCGAATGCGCATGGGATCTGCCATGATGTGCTCCAGTGTGTTTGATGAGGTGCTCTGAATCAGCCGCCGCAGCCACCGAGGGTGACCTTGACTTCCTTCTTGGCGAAATGCGCCTTGCCATCGTTGGTGATGGCCACGGCATACACGTCAGAGGACTGACCCATCTTCGCGCGAGTGGTCATGTTGGCATCGACTGCGTCGGTGACGTTGAAGCTGGCCACCAGGGTGTTGGGGTTCTTTTCAACCAGCAGCAGCAGCTGCTTGACACCGGGCAGCGTGGTCGCCACGCCCATCGGCACCACAGCGCCGTTTTCGGCGATGTCCGGCGCGGTCAAGGTGACGGCGCTACTGGCCTGCGGCGCGCTGGCCCCCAGGGCCTTGAGCACGTCGGCCAGGTTCTTGGCGTCGAATGCGGCTGCATTGAAGGCCAGGGCGTACTGAGGGAACAGGCCCGTGCCGGCCAGCAGGCCAGCCAGCACGGCGCTCTGTTGAAGTGTCTTGCGACGGGTTTGCATGATGGACTCCTGAAGATTCAGACTGACACAAATTTTCTCACTTGCTCTGTACCCCTGCACAGACACGGGCAAGGTGCTTTCCCTACTTGGCTGGCGCGCCCGCAGCCAGCCATTCGGCCAGCAGCCTGGCATCTGCGACCGGCAGTGACTGCGGTGGCATCGGAACGGGGCCCCAGACACCGGCACTGCCTTTCGCAATCTTGTCTTGCAGGTACCCGGCCTGCCCCGGGTATTTTTTGGCCACCTCACTGAACGCCGGGCCAACGATCTTCTGGCTGACGCCATGGCAGGCTGTGCAGGCATATTTGTTGGCCAGTGCCACGGCTGCCCTGGCGTCCACGGCCTGGCCCGCAGCCAACCGGCTTTCGGCTGGCTTGGTTTCGGCCGGCTTGAGCGTGGGTACCGCGGCAACCCCGACGCCGACTTTGCTCTCAGGCCGAGTGGTGTCCGCACCGTGCTGGGCCCCGACCGCGCGGTTCTGCTCGGCCAGGTTGCCATGCGCATTGCGTGCGTAGTCGGGCAGCAAAGACGCCACCTTGGCCTCGACCACGCAGTTCGTCATGCAGGCCAGGGCCTTCACGTCTGGCTTGGCGGGCCCCGTCTTGCCATCAAACTCCTTGCCTGGCCACAGGGCGTGCGCCTGCGACATGCCGTTGCGGTTGGGCAGCCGGGCCTGTGCCTGGGCCATGGTCTGGTCGCTCAGCGTGAAGTCCTCCGGCACCACGCCGCCCAGATGGAGCAGGAACGCCGTCACCGCATACACCTCGTCGGCGGTCAGCGATTTGGGCTGCGTCCAGGGCATGGCGCGGTTGATGTAGTCCCACAGGGTCGAGAGGTGGGGCACCTTCATCAGGGTGGTGCGACCCGGATAGCTGCCGTCCTTCAGCCGGGCCACGCGACCGGTCTTCACGTCATCTGCCGAGGTGCCGCCCACCAGGGGGCTGAACACTTCATTCGACTCCCCAAAAATGCCATGGCAGGAGGCGCATTTGCCCTCCCACACCGCCTGACCCTTGAGCACCGTGCCGGAGCCTTTGGGCAGGCCCTTGAAATCGGGCCGCACGTCGATGTCCCAGGCGGCAAGCTCTTGGGCGGTGGCAGCACGGCCGATGCCGGGGAATTTGTCTGCGCCCTGAGCCCAGGCCGCACCGGTGGAGACCCGAAGCACCACCAGAATGGCGAGCCAGGGAAGCATTCGGCACCTCAGAGCTGCGTCAAGACAACTGGACATTCTTCACCTCACCGTTTTCTTGCACCAGCCAGGTCTGGATCGAGTTGTTGTGATAAATCGAGCGCGAGCCGCGCACCGCCCGCGTCTGCCGGTAGGTGGGCTGCACATAGCCGGTGGAGTCTGTGGCGCGACTCTGCACCAGAGCCGCCTGGCCATTCCAGGCCCAGCCGATGTTGAAGCGGGTCAGGCACTTGTCCATGACCGGCCCTTCCAGCCGGGCCGGCCGCCAGTTGCGCCCGCCGTCCACGCTCACATCCACCCGCGTTACCTTGCCGCGGCCGCTCCAGGCCAGACCGGTGATGTTGTAGAAGCCTTTGTCCAGCAGCACCTGGCCGCCTGAAGGTGTGGTCACCACACTCTTGCACTCCTGGATGCTGGTGTACTGACGGTGCGTGCCATCGGGCATCAGGTCGATGTAATGGATGGCTTCGTCCTTGGCCCCATAGGGCTTGTCGCCCACCTCGATGCGACGCAGGTACTTGACCCAGCTCACACCCTGTACACCCGGTACCACCAGGCGCAGGGGGTAGCCGTTTTCAGGCCTCAGCATTTCGCCGTTCTGGCCATAGGCCACCAGCACCTCGCCATTCAAAATTTGCGACATCGGGATGGTGCGCGTCATCGACGAGCCATCGGCCCCCTCGGCCAGCACGAACCTGGCCTTTCTCGCGTTCAGCCCGGCCATCTGCAGCAGCGTGAGGAGCGACACGCCTGTAAATTCGCTGCACGACAGCATGCCGTGCGAGTACTGCGCCGTGGGCACCGCCACATTGCCCCATTCCATGCCGGTGTTGGCGCCGCACTCGATGAAGTGGAAACGCGACACCGGAGGCAGGCGCATCAGCTCGTCCAGGGTGAAGACCATGTCCTGTTTGAGCATGCCCGGTTCCGAACCATTCAACATCAGCCGGTGTTTGGACGGGTCCACATCCCACCAGCCCTGGTGATGCCGCTCAAAGTGCAGGCCGCTGGGGGTAACGATGCCAAACAGCGATTGCAGGGGCGCAAAGGACACCGAGGACTGCGCCGTCTGCGTCAGGCCCGGGCTCTGCCTGCGCTGCACGTTCGACTCGTACTGGGAGGGTTTGCCGTAGCCATCGGTCGCCACGCCCTGACCCAGTCCCCGGCTGTGCTCAGGCAGATTCAGGATGTTGGGGTCGCCGCCGTCGCGGCCCACCGGGTTGCCCTGGGCCACCGCGCGCATCGACGCCGCCGCGCCGGCCGCTGCTGAAGCCGCAGCAAAAGCATGGCGCAGGAAATGCCGCCGCCCAGCCCGGGCCTCGGCCTGGACGGTGCGCACGCCTTCGGGTGAGAGGAAGCTCTCGGGCGCTTTCTGGACTCGACCGTGGTTCATGGTTATTTCCGTATATCAGCAATTACTAATGTAATACAGATTCGGTGCCAATGAATGCGGAATAACCCGGTGCTGCGTTAAGCTACGACACAGTCTCCTTGCGATGGTCCGTTATTTTTGTTGTTTTCGATATTTGATCTTATTTTTCGAAAAATTTCCGTTATTCATAAATAATATCTAGCTATTTATTTAATATCGATGTTGTCTTGTTGAAGGTTTAAAATGACTACAAAATCCATGAACAACGCGTTCCGTAGCGCTGCCCTGATGCTGGCGCTGCTGGCCACGTCGGCCCTGGCGCAAGACAAGGTGGTCTACCACATCGACGACGCATCCGTCCAGGCCACCAAAGGCCTGCGCAACATCCGCAACCACCTGGATGTGGCCCCCGACACCAGGATCGTGGTGGTCACTCATGCGCAGGGGGTGGATTTCCTGTTCGAAGGCGCGAAGGACCCGAAGAACCCCAACATCGATTACGGCTCCCTGGTCAGCGCCCTGAAGTCGCGCGGGGTGACGTTCGAGGTGTGCGAAATCACCCTGCAGAACCGCAACCTCAAGAAAGACCAGTTCGTCATGGACGCCGCCTTCACGCCATCGGGCGTGGTCAAAATCGGGCAGTTGCAGTCGCGCGAGCGCTACGCCTACATCAAGCCCTGATCTTCACAGCTTGATCTGCGCATGGATGCCGCGCAGGGTACGCCATACGGCCCACAGCACCAGCGGAATCAGCGCCCCCACCGCCACCTCGGGCTGCACAGGCAGCCCGGCCGCTTTGGCCGCCTTGGCGCCGTACAAGAGCAGACTGACCACGTAGTAGGTGATGGCCGCGATCGACAGGCCTTCCACCGTGCTTTGCAGGCGCAGCTGCAGCGCCTGCCCGCGCGTGAGCTGGGCCAGCAACTGCTGGTTCTGTAACTCGGTGGCAATGTCCACCCGCGTGCGCAGCAGCGCACTGGTGCGGGCCACCCGCTCAGACAACGAAGCCATGCGCTGCGCGGTGGCTGCCACGGTGGCCAGGGCCGGGGACAGCCGCCGCTGCATGAATTCACCCAGGGTCTGCGTGCCGGGGATCGGCTTCTCACGCAGTTCGGCCAGGCGCTGTCCCACGAGCGTGAAATACGCCTGGGACGCCGCAAAACGGTAGCTGTGCTGGGCGGTGGCGCGCTCGATCCGGGCCGCCAGGGCCACCAACTGCTCCAGAAGTTGCGGGTCTGACGCCACCTGTCCTTCCATCCGGGCGGTGATGGTGGCCAGCATGCTCTCGGCCTCGCCCAGCATCGGACCGAGGGCCTTGGCCACCGGCAAGCCCCGCAGCGCCATCAGGCGGTAGGTTTCAAACTCAAGCAGACGCTGCGAGATGCGCCCGGCCCGCATGACCGTGGTGCCAGGCTCGCACAGCACCAGCATCCGTTCAACCCCATCGGCCCGGACCTCAAAGTCGGTCAGCACCCAGGAATGGCCGTTGCCGGTGGGCCGTTGGCCCATCTGCGAGGCCACCACCGCACCACCGCCCAGCCAGGACCTTGCAGCCTGCATCAGCTGCGTCGGGTCAGCCAGCTCGGAGTTCATCATGGCCAGTTCGATCGCGGCAATGGTCGTCCCCGGCAGGCGTGCAAGCCACCCTTGCGGGGCCAGGCAGTCGGCGGCCAAGGGGGGCTCAGGCCGGGCCAGCCCGGCGCCATCCGGCAGCGCCTGCACGATGGAATAACGGGTGAACTCGGTGTGCCGCTCCCATTTCAGGGTGTAGCCCGGCAACTGCAGGCGCAGGAAATTGCCCTCAAGTGCCGCCAGATCCAGATCGTGCTGGCCGGGCAGCTGTCGCAGCATGTCCCATTCGTCACTGCGTGCCACGCCCTCGTTCAGCACCGCCACGAAAGTGATGAGCGCCGGCAGATTGACGTTGGCCGACGGGCGCGCATGAACCTCGTTGTGCAGCGCCAGGCGCTGGGGATCATTCGGGGGCAGGAATGGGCTCATGGCGAGCGAAGCTTACCTGAGCAGACGGCAGTCTGCTACCGGGCGAAAGTCTCTTCAGGCACTTTCAGCACATTGGCGGCAGATGCAGGCACGGTTACGCTGATCGGCGGGCACCCGGGCCAGCAGGTCCGGGCTGAAGCGGACACCTGCGCACCAGCAGGATTCGGCGCCTCCCTTGCCACAGGCCCGTGCGGACATCTCGCAGGCATTGGCCCCGCCACACAGGGGACAGACGGGTTCGTTCGCCGGCAGGGGCGCAGTCACAGGCGCAAAGCGCGGCTGCCATTGGCCGTCAACTTCGACCTGCCCGACAAACATCGAAAAGGGCCGCACCCAATCACCCGAGGCGTTGTGCAGCGGCCGGTACAGCACCATGGGCTCCAGACTTTCGCTGTGGCGCACGACGCCCAGTACCTCGTACTCACCCCCTTTGTAATGGCGGTAACGGCCGAGCGCGAGGGTTGGCAGCGGCTGCAAGTCGGACTGATTGCCAGACCTGCTCATGGCTTGCGCGTGGCCTTGTCGTAGCGGCGCCAATAGGTGAATTCATCTTCATGGACCTCGACATCCAGATCGGCCACGCGGGCCTGAAGGCGTTCCTGCACGTCGGCCACGGCCCGGTTGTAGATGCTGGGACCAATCTCGTCGAGCACAAACCCCAGAAGCGCACCAGCGGCAATGTTGCCGATGGGCTCCTCCATGTTGATCTTGAAATAGCGCTCAATGGAGATGATGGCCTGCGCGCGATCTTCTTTGCTCAGTTCTATGCCCATGAAAACATCCCAAGACAATAAAAATGGCACCTTGGATGGGCCAAGGTGCCATGAGCTGATTGAGCCGCCCCGAAGGCAGGTGTCAGCTCACCAAATCAGGCGGCCGTATCCATACCCGTGTGCATGGTAGGGTCGGCCGTGGTAGCCGCTGCCGATGAGCTGAACGCCCACGGTGACTGGGGGACGAACATACCTCACCAAGGGCGGCTGCACATAAACGGGCGCAGCCACCGCGACGGGGACGGGCGCCTGCGCCACAAACACCTGCGGCTGCACAACCTGCCCACTCACCGCGGGCTGCTGGATGACCGCCGGAACCTGCTGCGCCGGCGTTGCATCGGCAGCAGGCATGGGTGTGATCTGAAGGCGCAGCGTCGGGCCAGGGTCTTGCGGCATCTGCACCGTGTATTGCTTCCCGCCGTATTCATACACGACGTTGTAGGCGGTGGTGCGCGTTTCGTAGAAGGTCTGGGTGCTGCAACTCTGGACATTCTGGGTCTGGCTGCTGCCCGGGCCCTCCATGCGGTCGCCCAGCATGGCCCCACCGATCACGCCCAGCATCGTGGCGGCAATGCGGCCATCCCCACCACCGATGTTGCTGCCGATGGCGCCGCCGGCCACGGCTCCCATGATGCCGCCCAGGCCGCTCTTGGGGGCCTGGCTGGTGACCTGCTGGGTGCTGCACACCTGCCGCGGCACCGCAACCTGGGTCATGACAGGGGTGCTGCTGATGACGCGTGCGGTCTCCTGCTGCGCCATCGCCGGGCCGCTGGCAAGCAAAACACCCGCCGCCAGGCTCGCGGGGGCCAGGGTGAAAAAGGTTGGACGCATGGCAAACTCCTTGGGGCACAGACCCCTCTGACAACGCAAGTCTAGGCCGTTTGGTTGTCAGGCGATGTATCGGCCTGGTAAAGGCAGCGTAACAAATTCACGCAATTTGGGCAAATACCTCGGCGGCAGCTGCCACTGTAGCGGCGATGTCGTTGTCGGTGTGGGCGGCACTGACAAAACCGGCCTCATACAGCGCCGGGGCGATGTACACGCCACGGTCCAGCAGGCCGTGAAACAGGCGGTTGAAACGCTGACCTTCAGACTTCATCACCTCAGCGTAGTTCTGCGGTAGCTGGGGCAGCAGGAAGAAGCCGAACATGCCACCCTCACAATCCGCGCTGAACGGCACGCCGGCCTGTGCGGCGGCAGCGCTCAGGCCATCGACGAGCCGGCGCGTGCGTGCCGACAGCGCATCAAAAAAGCCTGGCCTGGAGATTTCTGCCAACGTGGCCAGACCGCAGGCGGTGGCCACCGGGTTGCCGCTGAGGGTGCCTGCTTGGTACACCGGACCCAGGGGCGCCAAGTGGTTCATCACCTCGCGCCGGGCCCCGAAGGCCGCCAACGGCATACCACCCCCAATGACTTTGCCCAGCACCGTCACGTCGGGGGCAAAGCCCGGGATGTGCTTGGCATACACAGCCTGCGCCCCCCCCAAGGCCACCCGGCAGCCCGTCATGACCTCATCCATCACCAGCAGCGCACCATGCTGGGTGCAGAGCTCCCGCAAGCGGCGCATGAAAGGCAGGCTGGCACGCACGAAATTCATGTTGCCGGCGATCGGTTCGATGATGGCGCAAGCCAGCCGGCTGCCATGCAGGGAGAATGCCTCCTCCAGCTGTGCCACATCGTTGTAAGTCAACACCAGGGTGTCGGCCACCACCTCCGGGGGCACACCGGCGCTGGTCGGATTGCCAAAGGTGGCCAAACCGCTGCCGGCCTTCACCAACAGGGCATCGGCGTGGCCGTGATAACAGCCTTCGAATTTGATGATTTTGGTGCGACCGGTGGCCCCGCGAGCCAGGCGCAGTGCGCTCATGCCAGCCTCGGTGCCGCTGCTGACCAGACGCACCATGTCCATGCTGGGATAGAGTTTCAGGATCGCTTCAGCCAGCTCCACCTCACGCTCGGTGGGCGCACCAAAACTCAAGCCCTCGACGGCAGCCCGCTGCACCGCCTGCAGCACCGTGGGGTGTCCGTGGCCCAGGATCATCGGCCCCCAGGAACCGATGTAATCAATATAACGTTGCCCGGCGGCATCCCACATGCAGGCCCCCTGGGCGCGCGTGATGAAACGCGGTGTTCCACCCACAGCCCGAAAGGCCCGCACCGGGGAGTTCACGCCACCGGGGATGACCGCGCGGGCACGCTCAAAAAGTTGTTCGTTCTGGTTCATTGGAGGGTCTGGCGGGAAAGCAACGGGTCATCAGAAGCTTCTGGGTCGTCCGCATCGCCGTCATCCGACTGCGCCCAGAACAGTCGGTCGGGCAAAGCGTGGCCCATGCCTGGACTGAACCCGCCATTGAGGCTGCGATCCAGGTAGCTCAACGCTTCCGACACTGCCGTGGGCAACGATTCACCACTGGCCAGCAAGGCTGCCAGGGCGGCGCTAAGGGTATCGCCAGCGCCGTTGAACACTGCATCGAAGCGCTCGAACTTGTCGCTCGCAAGGATCACTTCCGGCGAGGCCAGAACGTTGTCCATGAACTGGTCGGGCAAGGCGATGCCGGTCACCAGGGTGTAGGGCACACCATGGTCGTGCGCCGCGCGGGCAATGTCACGGGGCCCTGGATTTCCAGCGCCATCCCAGTCAGGCAGCAGCCAGCGCCGCAAGGTGCTGTGGTTTCCAACCAACACTGAAGTCAGGGGGAGGATCAGCTCTTCAAAGGCATCGAGGTAACTGTCGATGCTGGGTTCGTCCCACCATGACAGGTCGGGCATATAGGCCACCAGGGGCGTCTGCTCATAGTCTGAAGCAACCTCAGTAATCCCAGCCAACACCGAGGGCGAGCCGACAAACCCAAGCTTGATGACCTGCACAGCAACATCCGCCAGCACAGTGCGCGCCT
>JBDKJB010000016.1:0-11959 GCA_039796835.1 Pseudomonadota bacterium
GGAGGTGGCTTCTGTCGTCGAACCGCCAATCAACCGATCCTGGTACTGCGCTTGCGCGCTGCCCCACACCCAGAGCAGAGCCGCCGCCAGTGCAACACGCTTCCCGGACCACGTGGCTTTCACGGCAACGCAAAGGTTTGCTCAAACGGCGTTCGTTGACCGCCCCACTCCAACCCACCCTTGATCGTCACCGGATACGTGACGGCTTGTGTACGGTTGCTACCTTCGACGTTGGCTGTCAACGGCACTTCGCGTGTTTCACCGGGCAGGATGGGCAAACTGGCCGGGGTGAATTCGAGACGTGTGCCGGCAGCGTCGGTGCCGCTGAGCAACCCTGTCAAGCGGCCATGCGCGGCACCTGTGTTTTCAACCCGCAGCAGCGGCAGAGGCGGCTTGTCCTTGCTCAAGGTGGTGGCAATCACCTTGAGTTCCGGCAGGGTGCCTGACATGCTGGCGTAGACGATCACACCGATCCGGCCAGCCACCGGAAAGCTGACACCACCACCGGAGGCGGCGCCAGGGTCCAAGCCTTCAAACATGATGGCGAACCGGCATTCTGCCGCGGGAGCATCTGGCGGGGGCGAGATTTCATAGCGAAAGCGTGCTTTTCCGTTGCCAGGCACCTGCAACTCACGCCGCTCCAATGCCACCCAGGGCCGGCAGCTGCCCGGCAGAAGATCATCCGAAAAATCGACGCCGCCCTGCACGTTGAGCTTCCAGTCATTGGTGTAGACCTTGAGGCGGCCCGGCGCAGGGCCGACTTGCGACACCTCGAGCACCAGGCGCGTGGTTCGGCCGGGCTGCAGTGTGGTTTCAACCCTGGGCGGTGAAATCAATGAAGAAAACCCACCTTGGGCTTGAACCATCACAGGAAAGACCAGACACCAGACCGACAAGCACCGCGAGCTCCAGCCCCGCGCCAACGCATCACAGGCCTTTTCGGGCAACAGACAGTCAAGCAGATTCATGGCAGGTCGATTTCAAAATGGAAGCGCAACAACTGGGCAGACGACACCAATCGGCCGTCGGCACGGATGACAACAGCCATTACGTCCTCCATCCGGGTTGCCGGAACCACACCCGACCACACCAAGCCACGCTGCCCGGAGGTGACACTGCCCGGCAGCAGAGCCCCTTGGGTCTGCCACTGGGCGGTGACAAGACCATTGGGCTGGGGTGCCAGGACCATGTAGATGCGGGCTGGCCTGCCCACCCAGGCGCTGGTGTCGAGCCGGATTTGAACCCGCGTGGCGCCTTGCACGATGTGATCTCCGCCCGAAGGCGACAGGCTGCGCCATTGCAGAGGGAGATGGGCATCCAGAACGGTGCTCTGGGAATCATCCACCATGAAGGTAGCGGCCCCAGCGAGGGAGGTAAACACGCAGCCCAGCCCCACCAGACAGGCCATCAACAATCGCAGGGCCACATCCGTCATGGGGCGGTCAATGTGTAAGTGGCTCTTCCAGTGTAGGTACCGTCGGCCACCGGAGTCGTGTTGGCATAGCTGAACGTGTGGCAATTCTCAACAAACGTGTTGGCTGAAAAATTGCGCAGGAACAATGTGCCACCCGAGGGAAAGGTTCCAGCCGGGATGTGCGCGGTCGTGTTCCCCAGTGCGGTGCTGGTCCAGCTGATCTGGCTGAACGGTATGCTGAATGCACCGTTTGTCAGGGCCGCCGGCGTGCTGACCTGCAGGACCGCAACCGAAGCGGACGCTGCAGGGAGGCGGAAAAACCCGCCAACGTACACCTGCCCGGAAGCTGGCGTGCACACGGTGTATCCGTCGGCCGGGCTTTGCGCCTGGGTACTGGTGGCGCTGTCCGCAGTGTTCATGACCTGCGGGTTGCCACTTCCCACCTGCGTGGCGGGCAAATTCAGACTGACCCGGTTGATAGCAGTGTTGTCGGCGTTGGCGCGTGCATTGCCGACCGCCAGGTACACCGCCCGGGTGCCTGCGGAAACGTTCAATACCCAGGCCCCAGCAGGCACACACGCAACCCACCCAGCGGCCATGGCGGCCAGGTGCCACCGACGCCAAAGCGGGTCTCGTAAGCGCTCCATGTGAAAGATTGTCACACAGCGCCCCCCGGGGGCATCAGGGCAGCGCAGCGGTGTACGTGACGCGGCCGGTGTAGGTGCCTGCAGCCACAGGAGTGGTGTTGTTGTAGCTGAAGGACCAGGTGGCTGTCTGGTTCACCACGTTGGCAGTGGCCGTCAACGTGGTGGCCGGGCCGGCGGCACCGTTGCCGATCGCCGGATGAGGTAAGGCACCGGACGAAGATGAGGGAGTGAATTGCGACCAGGCGATGGCCTGAGTGCCGTTGGTCGGGCCACCAGCGACGCCGCTGGCAGTCAGCAGGACATTACCACCATTGCCCAGCACACGGGCAGTAACGCCGGCAGCGCCAGCAACAGCAGTGCCTGTGCCGACGTCGGCCACAGCCAGGGTGAAGTCCACTGTGTCCACCGTGGTGACGTCAGCGAATGCCGTGCCCGTGCCCACCTGCAGGAAGATCACCCGTGGCACCGTGACCCGAAAGTCCAACCGTGCGCTCGCGGCCAAGCCTGCGGCGGCCCCGGTGTTGATATCAGACTCAGCGTGGGCCAGATTCGTCCCCACAGCGCTTCCAACGACGCCCGCAATGACCAGTGCTTGTTTGAATTTCATGTGTTCCTCTTGATGTTTGCGCCGATTGGCGTGACCAGACCTCTGCAACCCTTGTGCCAAGCTGAAGAAGTAAAAATGATTGCAATATGCAACACAAATGCCAGAAGACTTCATCAATTTTGATTAAATGTGCATTTCGTTGCATAATGCATCAAGATCTCTTGGTCGCCGAGACCCAAAAAATTTTGCAATTTGCAATTGAAATGAAGTCGCTATATGCCTGATCGCATCATTGGTACCCACTTTCCAGGTTCTCGGTTGCTGATCGTCGAAGATCTGGCCGCACTGGCGATTCAATACAAAGCGATCGCCGCCCGCCTGGGGGTTCAGGTCTCCACGGCCGGCACCGTGGCACAGGCAAGACGCCAAATCTCAGACGGGCCCTGGCACGCCGCACTGATTGATCTGAACCTCCCTGACGGCAGCGGATTTGAGGTGCTGCGCGCCATGCGCAAGGCTGAGCCCAGTTGCTCTGTGGTGGTCATCACGGCAGAGGATTCCCTCGCCAACGCGGTGAAGGCGTCCGACGAAGGCGCCTTCGATTTCATCGAGAAGCCTGTCGAGGCAGAACGCCTGCTGGTCACCTTGCGCAATGCCTTGCATGCCTCTCAACTGGCTTTGCAAGTGGCCAGCCTTCAGGTCGAAGCGCCTCGGCAATTTGAGGAATTCATCGGGCAGAGCCCGCAGATGCAGACGGTGTACCGCATGATCGAAACCGTGGCGGCCAGCAATGCACCCATTTGCATCACAGGTGAATCCGGTACAGGCAAGGAACTGGCGGCTCAGGCGGTGCATGCCCGCAGCCCGCGCCGGCACAACCGTTTGATGGCCATCAACTGTGCCGCCATTCCGCAAGACCTGATCGAAAGCGAACTCTTCGGCCATGCCCGCGGCGCATTCACCGGCGCAGTGACCGACCGCCAAGGCGTGTTTGTCGAAGCTGACAAAGGAACGCTGTTTCTGGACGAGATCGCCGAGCTGGATCTGGGCGTGCAGGCCAAATTGCTGCGTGTGCTGCAAACCGGCGAAGTCAAACGACTGGGGGAGGATAGGACACGGGTCGTGGATGTCCGCATCGTGTGCGCCACGCACCGCACGCTGTCCGAACAGGTGCGCAATGGCCTCTTCCGCGAGGATCTGTTCTATCGCCTGTATGTCGTGCCGATTGATCTGCCCCCCCTGCGTGCCCGTGGAGGTGATGTGGCACTCATCGCGCTCGACATGCTGCAACGCTTCAGCAAGGAAGACCAGAAGAAGCTGCACAATTTCAGCCCCGAGGCCATGGCGGCGCTGTGCGCCCACGCATGGCCAGGCAATGTGCGGGAACTCATCAATGTGGTGCGAGCTGTTGTGGCACTGAACGATGGCGAGACCGTTGAGCTCTCGATGCTGCCGCCAGCCATCCAAGCTGCCCCCGTACCGGGGATCGTCAACCCTCCTGCCCCGCTTCCCCCCGCCTCCCTGTCCGGACCCCAGTGGTTCATTGAACCGGAGACTCCGCCCGTCGCGCTCACCCCCTTGGCCGTGCACGCCTCGTTCCCTGCCGCAATTGTGGCGCCGACAACGACAGATCGCCCCCACCCCAGACATGTGCGTCCCCTGGAGCGCGTTGAGCGTGAAGCGGTGGACTACGCCTTGCAAGCTTTCGGCGGCAATGTGGCCAAAGCCGCCCGGGCGTTGCAGGTCAATCCCAGCACCCTCTACCGAAAGATCCAGGCGTGGAGTCAAATCGAGTCGCCGTCCGTCACTGCATCAGCACACCTGCAGGCCTGACATGAACACCCCCACCCAGCTGGACGCCCTGCTCCAGGAAATCGCGCAACTGACCTTGGAAAACGCGCGTCTGCGTGATGCCGCGGTGCAAGAGACCAACAGCCGCCTGATGGCCGAAGAAGCGCTGGACCGCACGGAGGACCGCTTGCAGCTTGCGCTTGATGCCGCCGGGCTGGCCATGTGGGAATGGGATTTGCAAACCCAGGCCGTCTACACATCCCGGCGCTTTGGCGAAATGGTGCAGGACCCCGGCCACCCGCATGGCGAGGGCCAAGTCTGGCGCTTGCAGGATCTGCAAAGCAAGTACTATGCCGAGGACCGCAGACATCTCGACCACGCACTCGTCCGCGTCTTCAAGCAAGTAGATTCAAGGCTGGATGTCGAGATCCGGGTGCGCACACCGTCAGGCCCACGCTGGCTGGAGTGCACTGGAGAAGTCACGCAGCGCGACATGATGGGAGCTGCCCTGCGAATGGTCGGTATCGTGCGCGACATCACCCGTCGGCGCACGGTGCAACAGGAGGCAGAGGCCGCACGCGCGCAGGCCGTGGCAGCCAATTCGGCCAAGGACGACTTCCTGGCGCACATCAGTCACGAAATCCGCACACCGCTCAATGGTGTGATCGGCATGAACAATCTGCTGGCGCAGACCGAACTGACGCCGGATCAGCGCCAGTATGTGGATCTGGTGGCCTCGAGCGGGCGGGCTTTGCTGGCGCTCGTCAACGATGTCCTGGACTACTCCCGGCTGCAGGCGCAAAAGCTCATCCTGGAGCAAGTGCGCTTTCCGCTCAACCGATGGCTTTGGGAAGTGGTCACCCCCATGCGGGTGACTGCCGAAGGCAAGGGGCTGGAACTGAATTTGACCTCCAGCCCGGACTTGCCGGAAGAAGTGGTGGGTGACCCGGGCCGCCTGCGCCAGGTGGTGACGAATCTGGTGGCCAACGCCATCAAATTCACTGAACAGGGAGCCATCAGCGTCAGCATGCACCCTGCCCCCGGCTTTGCGGGGCGGGTCGGCTTGTGCATCGAGGTACGCGATACCGGCATTGGCATTCCGCCAGACCGCCAGCAATCGGTGTTTGGCGCTTTTGTGCAGGCAGATCGGTCCACTTCACGTCGCTACGGCGGCACGGGATTGGGCTTGTCCATCTGTCTGAAACTGGCGCAGATGATGGGCGGCCGCATCGACCTTGACAGCGCCCCGGGAAGGGGAAGTTGCTTCAGCTTTGTGGTTCCACTGGAGCTACCGCGCGCCGAACACCCAAACACGGTGTTCGGGTCCGAGGACTTGTCTGAAGATTCTTCTCCGGACCGAACCGACGCCGACCCATCGCAAAACCGCGAGGAGGTCGAAGCTTTGGTGCCTCCTTCCCGGTTCCCGGGCAAGCGTGCCCTGGTGGTGGACGATCACAGCGTGAACCGGCTTCTGGCCACCAAGTTGCTGGAACAGCTTGAATTCGAGGTGGCAGCGGCCGAAAACGGCGAAAAGGCCGTACAGATGATCCGGTTCTCGCGGTTCGACCTGGTGCTCATGGACATCCAGATGCCCATCATGAACGGTTGGCAAGCCACGCACCACATCCGCCAGTGGGAACAATCCCGGCAGCGCACACGCATGCCCATCATCGCCCTGTCGGCGCACGCGTCTGCGGCAGACCGGGAACATGCCCTGGCATCGGGCATGGACGGCTATCTATCCAAACCCCTCACCCCAGAGGCACTGCAAGCCGCCTTGCGCGCCACCCGACTGGCGTTCAAAGTCACGGAACCTGGCTCCTCGTCACGCGGTTGGGACAAGCAAGAGGGCGAAACAGTGATCGACAGCACGATCGACATCACGCACTCTGAGCCTGCACCCGGCCCTCCCTCACGGCTCAGCTTGCATCACAGGCAGCGCATCCTCAATCGCATGGCCGGCAACGAGGCCGCCTTGAAACAGGTGGCTGAGGCGTTCTGCGCAGATTTGCGCCGCTGCATGGGTCTGGCCTATACAAGCATCAAGTCGCAAGACTATGCCGTCGTCGAGGCGCAGGCGCATGCGCTGACCGGTCTGCTGTCTGGCATCACTGCCGACCATGCCGCCTCTCTGGCGCGTAACCTGGAGCATGCTGCCAGGCGCAAGGACCCTGCGGGCATCACACGGGGGTTCACAGCCCTGTCGGAAGCAGCCAAAGATGCGTATGACGTGGTACGCACCTGGTGACTGTCGTCTGCCGGCAGCGTCCCACAAATACCTCGCCAACATGCCAACTATTTCCGCTTGTTTTGACCCTCGCGAACCTATGATGAATCAAAGCTTGCTGGAAGGAAGACCCTGTGTTCACCCCCGGACTTCGAGCCCTTCGATCATGGTGCCGTGCGGCGACAGCCCTGGCAGGAGCCTGCCTCGCAGGTGTAGGCATGGCCGAGTCCCGGCTGCAGACCGGCAGCTTTGACACACCGACCGCCAGTGCGAGGCTGGACTTCCGCATCACCGTCCCGGCATCACTGTCTTTGCACTTGCCAAGCCAAGGCGAGGCGGTGCAGGTGCTGGCTCTGGCACGATCTTCGACCAACCTGCATCAACGCGTTGACCGCTCTCAGACACTGTACGAGAGCGACACCCCCGCAGGGCGGGTGACCACCCAGCGCGTGACCGTGGCCCTGCCCTGAGACGCTCAAGCCACCACGGTTCGATCAACAACCCGGTCATCCCCCAAAACGATCAAGGCAAACAGCAGTTCGTCCAGGCTGCGCGCCTGGCCGGTGCGGCTCGCCAGCAGTGGCGTAGCCTGGGGGTTGAGCACCACAAAGTCGGCGTCGCAGCCCGGCAGCAGATTGCCCACCACCCCCGCCAAGCCCAAGGCTGCAGCGGCACCCGCGGTGTGCTGCCACCACAGCTCCTGTGGCGACAGGCTGACGCCCGCCCGACCCGGGGTGCCGGGCAGAGCCTGCCGCCCAACGTAATACGCCGCCAGCATGGTATGAAAGGGGCTGAAGCTGGTGCCTCCGCCCACGTCGCTGGCCAGGCCGTACTGCATGCCCGCCGCGCTTGCCAGGGCAAAGTCAAAGAAGCCACTGCCCAAAAACAGATTGCTGGTGGGGCAGACGGCCGCCGCGGCACCGCTTTGGCTCATCAAGGCCCGGTCAGCATCATCAAAGTGGATGCAATGGGCATAGACCGCGCGCTGCCGCAGCAGGCCAAAGTCAGCATAGGTGCCCAGGTAGCTACCGGAGGCCGGAAACAACTCCCTGGCCCAGCGGATCTCGTCGAGGTTTTCCGCCACATGCGACTGCACCCACACGTCCGGGTAACGGGTGGCCAGTTCGCCTGCGCCTTGCAGCTGGCGGGGGGTGCAACTCGGCGCAAAACGCGGCGTGATGGCATACCCCAACCGCCCCTTGCCGTGCCACTGTTCGATGAGAGCCTCGGTGTCCACCAGGCTTTGCTCGGTGTCGTTGCGCAGCCCCTCGGGTGCATGGCGGTCCATCAGGCACAGCCCGCTGATCACGCGCAGACGGCTGGCCAGGCTCTGGGCAAACAGGGCCTGCACCGACGCCACATGGGCGCTGGCAAAGCACATCGCAGTGGTGACACCATGGCGCAAAAGTTCAGCTACAAAAAAAGTAGCTACATTTGCACAATGGCTGTCGGAAAAAAACTTTTTTTCTTCTGGAAATGTGTAATTTTCAAGCCAAGGCAGCAAACCATCGGCTGGCGAGCCCATCACATCCACCTGCGGGTAGTGGATGTGCATGTCCACAAAACCCGGGGCGATGATGCGCCCTGGCAGTTCCGTGATGGTCAGGCCGGGCTGCTGATCCCGCAGGCGCAGGTACAGGCTTTGGTAAGCACCCACTTCAAGCACCCGCTCCACACCATCCGGGCCAGCGTCGGTCAGCAGCAGGCCATCTGCTTCGTAACGCGCAGAACGGGCCGGCTCGGCCGACCCGTCAAACCACAGCAATGAGGCACGCCATGCTTTCATGGCCCGAAGCTTATCAGCGGCTGATCTTCCCCACCACGCCCTCCACCAGCCAGTCCATGCCCAGAATCTGGCCGTCGTCCAACGCCCGCCCGGCTCCGATGACGACCTTGCCTTCGTTGTCCCGCACATCCGTCTTGCCAGCCGCAAAGGGTTTGATCCGCCCCTGTGCAATGTCATGCTGGCGTGCCAGCACCTCGGCCTGAACCGGTTGAGGCACCTGCGGGCCAAAGTGGCCCACGCGGATCATGCCTTCCTTCACCCCACCCCACACCTTGCCGCTCGTCCATTGGCCGTCCAGCACCGCCTTGACGCGCGAGGTGTAGTAGGCACCCCATTCATGGGTCACCGCGACGATCTGTGCCTTGGGCGCAATCTTAAGCATGTCCGAGTGGTAGGCCACCGCCAGCTTGCCGCGCGCCTCGGCAGCAGCCATCACCGCGCCTGATCCGGTGTGGAAAGCCAGCACATCGACCCCCTGATCCATCAGCGCCACCGCAGCATCGCGTTCGCGCGGGGGGTCAAACCAGGCGTTGAGCCACACCACCTTCACGGTTGCGGCGGGGTTGACCGAACGCATGCCCAGTGTGAAGGCATTGATGCCCTGCAATACCTCGGGAATCGGGAAACCCGCCACATACCCGGCGGCGGTGGCCATGCGGCCGGCGGCCACGCCCGCCAGGTACCGGCCTTCGTAGTAGCGTGCGTTGGCGGTGGCGACGTTGTCCGCCTGTTTGTAGCCGGTGATGGACTCGAACTTCACGCCCGGGAAGTCCTTGGCCACCTTGAGCGTGGGCTCCATGTAGCCAAAGCTGGGCGTGAAGATGATCTGGTGCCCGCTGGCGGCCATCTCCCGGATGACCCGCTCGGCATCGGGCCCTTCGGCCACGTTCTCGACATAGGTGGTCGCCACGCGGCCTTTCAGTGCCGCTTCGACAGATTTGCGACCATCATCATGCTGCCGCACCCAACCTGCATCGGTGAGCGGAGCGACATAGAGAAAGCCGGCCTTGACAGGCGCATTGGGAGGGGTTTGGGCGTTTGCTCCGGCGGCACCTGCCGAAATCAGAAGCGCAGAAAGAAGCGCCGAAGCGCAATGCGGCCAGACTGTGGCCGCGAGGTTTTTGAACATGGTGTTCCTCGACATGGACCCGTGGAATGAAAAACAAAGCCCGCCGGGTCAGCGGGCTGTGCAGTTTGAGGCCTCAATTATCGCGCGTGCTGGGCGAAGCACTCATTCAGCTTGTCCATGCAGCGGCGGCGCTCGTCTGCGCCGATGAAACTGGCTTCAAAGCTGTTGGCCGCCAGACGGTAGGCGTGTTTGGCGTCCAGGCCCAGCGCCGCAAAGGTCTGCGTGAAGTTCTGGTTCAGGTAACCACCGAAATACGCTGGGTCATCGCTGTTCACCGTGGCGCAGATGCCAGCGTCCAGCAGGGCTTTGAGGTTGTGCCGCGCCAGATCCGGGAACACGCAGAGTTTGAGGTTGGACAAGGGGCACACCGTCAGTGGCACCCGATCCTGCACCAGGCGCTGCATGAGCCGGGTGTCGCGCAGGGCCTGCACGCCATGGTCGATGCGCTCCACCTTCAGCACATCCAGCGCACCCCAGATGTATTCGGGCGGGCCTTCTTCACCCGCATGGGCCACCAGGCGGAACCCGAGCTCACGACAGCGGGCGAACACCCGGGCAAACTTTTCGGGCGGATGGCCCAGCTCACTCGATGCCAACCCGATGCCGAGGATCTTGTCGCGCTGGGGCAAGACCTCTTCGAGGCTTTCGAAAGCGGCCTCTTCACTCAGATGACGCAGAAAGCAGAAGATCAGCTCAGCGCTCAGGCTCAGCTGCGCACGCGCATCCACACAGGCGCGGTGCAGGCCATTGACCACCACATCGGCGCTGAGGCCATGTCCGGTGTGCGTTTGCGTATCGAAGAAGATCTCGGCCCGCACCACGCCGTCAGCGGCAGCTCGACGCAGATAGGCCATGGCCATGTCATAAAAGTCCTGCTCCGTCCGCAAAACCAGCGTGCCCGTGTGGTAGATGTCCAGAAAATCCTGCAAATTTGAAAACGTGTACGCCGCCCGCAGCGCCGCCACGTCGGGATAGGGGATGTTTACTCCGTTCTTCTGCGCCAAGGCGAAGATCATCTCCGGTTCCAGGGAACCTTCGATGTGCATGTGCAGCTCGGCCTTGGGCATGCGCTGCAGCAGGGCCGGCAGTCGCTCAGGGGCAATGTCGGGGACAGGGAAGGTCATGGCAGGACTCCGAAGGTGATGCCCAGCCGCACCAGGTGGCGACGGTAGGCAGACGACATTTTGTCTGCGGGAGAATGCCGCTCGGCCCGAACATCCAGCGGCAGCCGGCGGGGACGCTGGGACTCGAGCACGGGCTGGTCCTGTCGAAAGATGGTGTCCTGAAACCCGCGCAAGGACTCTGCCGACGCCTCGAAGTCCGCCACCGCCAGCCTGAACCAGATGCGGCTGTGCTCCGGAGCCGTGGGGCAGATGAACAGGCCAATCGACTCCTGGTACCCGGTGGAAGCCAGGTGTCCCGCCAGGCTGCCAGGCTCTGGCACCTTGATCAGTGCCGCCGTGTATGGCCCCAGCACCGCATAGCGATACGCCACTTCAGACGCTCGTTCGGAATGCAGGTTGGAGCGGGGCTGGAGCACGCGGCATCCTGTGGCGACCGGGCCCGCGGGTGTGTCGTGGACCTGGTAGTCAGCCAAGGCGGTGTGCTCACGCGAGCCCAGATACCCCGTGTGGACGAAGCCGAAATGAGCCATGTCGAGAAAATTTTCAACGATGCGGGGGGCACTGGTCGCAACGTCATAGGGGCCGCAGTTGAGCTTGCGCAAACCCGGCTCGGCTTCGGCCGCAAACCACGGCGGCTCCGACGGCGGGTCGCCCGGCTGAAGGCACACCCACACCAGGCCATGCGCTTCGCACACCGCGTGCGTCTGCGCAACATGGGTCGACGGTGGAGTGAACGCCGGGGCAGCCGGCACATGCACGCACGCACCGTCCGGCGCAAACTGCCAACCGTGATAGGGGCACTCGAGCCGACCGGTCACCACCCGCCCCATCGACAGACGGGCTCCGCGGTGGGGGCACCGGTCGGCCCAGGCCTGCACCTGGCCAGCGGCGTCTCGCCACAGCACCAAAGCCTCGTCCAGCAGCGTTGCAGACACAGGAAGAGCCGCGACGTCTTGCGCCAGCGCAACCGGATGCCAATGGGAGCGTTCAATCATCAGAAACACAAAAGCCGCCCGAGGGCGGCTCCTGACCCTGCTGGGCAGTTGAACTTATTTTTTGTCGCCGCCGGGGACTTTGCCTTCGACGCCCTTGACGTAGAAGTTCACGCCAGAGAGGAACTTGTCGTCAGCTGCGGCGTCCTTGGCCACCACCACCTTGCCCGCGTTGTCGGTGATCGGGCCCTTCCAGATGACATAGCTGCCATCGGCCAGACCTTTTTTCACTTCCTCGACTTTGGCCTTGGTCTCAGCTGGCACGTCTTCGGCAATCGACACGATGTCGATGGCGCCTTCTT
>JBDKJB010000017.1:0-11617 GCA_039796835.1 Pseudomonadota bacterium
CCGTGGCCAGCGCGTTGGCATCACTGCCGGTAAGCGTGAGCACATACTTTTCACCCGAACCGCCCAGGCCGACCTTGCTGCGTACGGCAGGCAGCTGCGCCATCACATCGCGGATCTGGTTTTCGATGCCCTGCTTCTTGGGCCGCTTGCCGCGTTCGTCCAGCTGGATGGTGAGCGCCGCCTTGCGCGACTCCGCCGCCCCCTGCGGCACAAACGGGTCACTGCCGGCCGAGCCGCCACCAATCGTCGTGTAGACCGACTTGACGTGCTTCACCCCCATCACCAGCAGGCGGGCCCGCTCGGCGGCGGCCACGGTTTGCTCCAGGGTGGCGCCAGGTGGCAGCTCCATGTACACCTGGGTCTGCGAGTTGTCGTCGGCCGGGATGAAGCCCTGCGGCAGGAGCGGGATCAGCATGATCGAGCCGACAAAGAACAGCCCGGCCCCGAGCGCAGTGACCCAGCGGTGGCGGATGCACCAGGCGGCCCAGCGCTGGTAGGGTGCCAGCCAGCCGGGCTCGTCCTGGTTGCTCATCCAGCGCCAGATGGCGCCCAGCACGCGGTTGCCACGCGCCCAGGCTGGGGCCTGCTGGGCCATGACGATGGGCTTCATGATGTAGGCGGCCATCATGGGTGTGAGCGCCCGCGCAACGATGAGCGAGGCAAATACCGCCAGCGAGGCCGTCCAGCCGAATTGTTTGAAGAACTTGCCTGGGATGCCCGACATGAAGGCGGTCGGCAAAAACACGGCAATCAGCGCGAAGGTGGTGGCAATCACCGCCATGCCGATCTCATCGGCGGCTTCCATGGCAGCCTGGTAGGGCGTCTTGCCCATGCGCATGTGGCGCACGATGTTTTCCACCTCCACGATGGCGTCATCCACCAGGATGCCGACCACCAGCGACAGCGCCAGGAGCGTCACCACGTTGATGGTGAAGCCCATGTAGTGCATGCCGATGAAGGCCGGGATGGCCGACAGCGGCAGCGCCACAGCGCTCACCACGGTGGCGCGGAAATCGCGCAGGAAGAGCCACACCACCAGCACAGCCAGCATGGCACCCTCGTACAGGAGCTTCATTGAGGCCCGGTATTCGTCCTCAACCGGGGTCACGAAGTCAAAGGACTCGGAGATCTTCAAATCCGGTCGGGCGGCCTGCAGGGTCTTGAGCTTCTCGCGCACGGCATGGCCGACCTCGACCTCGCTGGCGCCCCGGCTGCGAGCTACCTCGAAGCCGACCACCGGCTTGCCGTCCAGGAAGGCAGCCGCGGTCGGCTCGGCCACCGTGTCTTTGACCGTGGCCACCTGGTCCAGACGGATGCGCCGACCGTCAGGCAGGGACAGCTCCAGCGCGGCCAATTCAGCCGCCGACTTGAGGGACGACAGCGTGCGCAGGGGCTGCTGGCTACCGCCCACGTCCGCCCGACCGCCGGCGCGTTCGATCTGCACCTGCGCCAGCTGACGCGAGATGTCCGCCGCTGTGGTGTGCAAAGCCTGCAACTTCAGCGGATCGAGCTGGATCTGCACCTCCCGGTTGTCACCCCCCACGCGGTTGATGGCCCCCACACCGCGCACGGACAACAGCAGCTTGGCGATGTCGTTGTCGACAAACCAGGAGATCGCCTCGTTGTCCATGCGGTCCGACGCCACGGTATAGGCCAGCACGGCACCACCGGCCAGCTCCAGCTTGTTGATGATGGGCTCACGCAGGTCGGTGGGGAGGTCGCCCCGCACCTTGGCCACGGCCGAGCGCACGTCGTCCAGCGCCTCCTGGGTGTTCTTTTCGATGCGGAACTCCGCCGTGAGGGTGGCCGTGCCATCCTGCACCTTGGTGTAGATGTGCTTGAGGCCCTGTAGCGACGCCAGGCTGTTCTCAAGCTTGCGGGCAACATCGGTCTCCAGCTGGTTGGGCGACGCGCCCGGCAGGCTGGCGACGATGGTGATGTTGGGCACGTCCAGGTCGGGGAAGTTCTGCACCTTCATCGACTGGAAGGAAAACAGCCCGGCCAGGGTCAGCATGACGAACAGCATCGCCGCCGGGATGGGGTTTTTGATGGACCAGGCCGAAACGTTCATTGGACCACCCGCACCAGGTCACCGTCGTTCAGGAAGCCCGCGCCATTGGCCACCACCCGGACATTTGCAGGCAGCCGGGTCAGCACCTCGCTGCGCTCACCCGCCGTGCGTCCCAGCTGCACCTTGGTCTGCACAGCCCGGTTGTCGGCGCCCACCACATAGACATAGGCAAATCCGTCGCGTTGCACCACGGCACTCTGGGGCACCGTCACGCCCTGGCTTTGCCCCAGCTCGAACTCGCCGCGCGCAAACACGCCCGGACGCAGCTGGGCCGGGCTACCCAGGTCCACCAGCACCATGGCATTGCGGGTCTGCGCATCCACGGTGGGGGCGATCAGGCGCACCTTGCCCTTGACCGGCGTGCCGCCCGAGGCCAGAACCTGCACCGGCGTGCCCACGGCGATGCGCGGCAGCTCGGCGGCGGTGACCTCGGCGCGCCATTCGAGTCGGCCTTTGCGGATCAGGCGGAACAGGTCGCCACCGCCTAAGGCCCCCAGCGCCGCGCTGCGGGCAGAGATTATGCCGGCGTCGGGCGCCAGCACGCGCGTCTGCGCCAGGCGCACCTGCTGAGCTGCCAGCTGCGCCTGGACGGTCTGCACCCGGGCGCGGGCAGCCGCTTCGGCGTTCAGCATCTGGCTGATCTGCTGGTCGCTGACCGCCCCACTGGCCTGCACGGCGCGGGCACGGTCGGCGTCCTGGGTGGCCGACCGCAACGCGACCTCGGCCTCGGCCAACGCAGCACGGGCCTGGGCCAGGTCCGCCTGGATGCTGTCGGATGAAAACACCGCCAGGAGCTGGCCCTGGCGCACGCGGTCACCCACATCGGCATGCAGCTCCACCAGCCGCAGGCCCTGCGTTTCGCTGCCGACCACGGCTTCCTGCCAGGGCACGATGCTGCCATTGGCGCTGAGCTTCGTGGGCAAGGTGACCGACTGCGGCGAGGTCAGGTTGACCGTCATGGCGGGCTTGGGTTCGGATTTTTTATCCTGAGCCAAAGATTTGAAATGAAATAGGTAAATTCCCGTTAACAGTAAAGCAAATACAGCTATTGAATAAAAAGCGTTTTGGCGTGAAAAATAATTCATAGCTACTTTCAAATCGATCATTCACGTGAATCATTCACGCAGAGAAGGCCGCTCCCAGCCGCCGCCAACGGCGCGGTAGAGCGACACCCAGGCGAGCAAGCGGTCCCGCCGCAGGCTGAGCTCCCCGGCGTCCGCCGCCAGCGCCATGCGACGCGCTTCCTCCACCTCCAGGGCACTGGCCAGACCATGCTGTTGCCGCGTCTGTGTGGCGGCCAGGGCGTCGCGCCAGGCCTGGGCAGCCGCCCGGGTGGGCACGTCACGCTGCGCCGTGGCATGCAGATGAATCAGGGCTTCTTCGACCTCGCGCACCGCACTGCGCACACGGGCCTTGTAAAGCGCAGCGGCTTCGTTGTAACGGGCTTGCGCGGCCTGTACTTGGGCTGCCCGGCGCCCACCGTCCAGGAGCGGAACCGACAGCGCCAGCGGGCCGATTGACCAGGTGGTGAAGTCGGTGGTCACCGCCGGGGTGGCCACATTCATCAGCGCGACGCTGCCACCCAGGGTCAGGCGGGGGTAGCGCTGGGCCTGGCTGCCCGCCAGGTCCTGGGCGGCAGCGGTCACCTCGCGTTCCGCAGCATAGAGGTCAGGGCGCTGGCTCAGCACCTCGGCCGGCACGCTGGCCAGGGCCACGGGCACGGGGATGGCCGCCGAGGGCGTGGCCAGCCGGCCCCGCAGCGTGGATTCAGGCAGGGCCGTAAGAGCCACCAGGCCTTTGAGCAGGGCGTCGCACTGGGCGCCGGTGGTCATCGCCTGGCCCAGCGACTCATGGGCGCTGGCGCGGGCCAGCTCCACTTGCGCGCCACCCGCAAACCCTGCTTTCTGGCTCGCTTCGAGCAGCCGCAGGGTGCTGGCCTTGGAATCGGCGTCCTGCTGCGCCAGCTGCGCCTGGACACCACAGGCGCGCAACTGGATGTAGAGGTTGGCCACTTCGGCAGCCACTGAGACCCGCGCATCATGCCAACCCGCCTCGGCACCGGCCAGGCGCTGGCGGGCGGCGTCCACACCGGCCCGCTGCGCACCAAAGAGGTCAATCTCCCATCCAGCCATCAACCCCGCCTGCACCGTGTTGGCCGGCGGCGTGGTCGGGAAGGTGGCCTGCTGGGCCCGGCTGGCCGAAGCCGATGCATCCAGCGTGGGGACGCTGGCAGCCCGCGCCGTGCCCAGATTGGCGCGCGCCTGCGCTATGCGGGCGCTGGCGGCGCTGATGCTGGGGCTGTGCTGCTGGGCAGCGTCGATCAGGTCAACCAGCAGCGGGTCACCCTGGCGTTGCCACCAGGTGCTCAGACCGCCCAACTGGCCCCCGTGCGGCAGCGGCGCTTGCCATTGGCCAGGAGCGAGTTCCCTGGCAGCGAGGGACTGGGCAGGCGCGGCTTCAGGCGGGGGGGCGGCACAGGCACCCAGCAATGCTGTCAGGCCCAGGGCGGCGGCAAACAAACGGAAAGGAATCATGTCAACGGCTGGTTTCATTCAGGGGGTGGCGCGGCGCACGCGCTCAGCCTCGACCATGGCCAGGGCTTGGTCGGTCAGGCGCTGGGTGGTTTTGTCGATGCCACTGGGGCTGCCCAGCAGTCGCGGCGCGATCGAACTGACCACCTCACGGCCGATCAGCAGATAAACCACTTGACCCACGATGGCAAACGCCAGGCGATGCAGGTCCTCATCGGCGCGCTTGAGTCCCAGATGACGACACAGCACACCTCGCAAGGCCTGGTTCGACGGCTTGATCTCGTTGCGAACCACCTCGTCCCACAGCCCCGTGGGTTCGACCATCTCACGCAGGTGCAGACGCACACAATGCTGCATCTGCGGGCCTTGCTTGAGCGGAGCCATGAAGCTGCTGTAAAAGCAATGCAGGGCGTCGGCCAGGCTGAGCGCCGGGCTGCTGAATTCATTCAGCGTCGAGCGATGACTTTGCATGGGCTCCAGGAAAGCCGCACGGTACAGACCCGCCTTGTCACCGAAGTAATAGGAGATGGCGGCGATGTTGACTCCGGCCGCCTGAGCGATTTCTCGCGTGGAGGTGTTGGCAAAGCCCTGCTGTGCGAACAACTCCACGGCCGAAGACAACAAGCGCGCACGCGCCTCCGCGCCGTCGCTACGCGTGGTCTGCCGTGCTGTGGGCAAGGGGTGGGTCACAGTCGGAGTATACGTAACTCAATCAATCGTTTGATTTAATCTCCTGGAATACCCTCGACCAAAGCAGGGTCACCGCCTCCCGGTGCAGCCGGATGTTCTCGTCCTGCAGATCGGCCAGGGCTGGAGATTCGTCCAGCCGTGCCCGATGCTGCAAGGCCCGGAACTCGCGGTAGGCATTGGCCGCTGCCAGCGCCATATCTGCCGGGATGCAGGCGCTGTCACCAGCGATCTGCAGAAGCGCGATGTTCCCGAGGTTCGGAATCAACGCGGGGTGGGAGCGGGAATGAGCCAGAACCAACTGCTGCACGATGAATTCGACGTCCATCATCGCGCCCACGCTGTGCTTCACATCGAACTGGCCTGCCGGTACGGCATGTGCAGCGCGCACACGCTCGCGCATGGCGGCGATCTCGGGCCCCAGGGCTGCAGTGGAACGCTCCGCCGTCAGCACCGCATAGCGGATCTGGTCAAAGCGCTCGCCCATGCCAGATGGTCCGAACAGGAAGCGGGCCCGGGTCATCGCCTGGTGCTCCCAGGTCCAGGCGGTGTTGCTGCCGCGTTGCAACTGGTAGGCCTCGAAGCTGTCCAGCGTGGACACCAGCAGCCCGGAGCTGCCATTGGGCCGCAAGGCGGTGTCGATCTCGTACAGGTCGCCGTCCTGCGTCTTGAGAGTCAGCCACTGGATCAGCTTGCGCGCCAGCGCGGCATAGGCCTCCGGGGCGCGTGGGTCGTCATCGTCGTACAGGAACACGATGTCCAGATCACTGCCGTAACCCAGTTCCTTGCCACCGAGCTTGCCATACGCAACGATGCCAATGCGGGCGTCTTCGCGGTGGCGTTGCCGCAGCTTTTCCCAGCACCACTGCGTAGCGGTCTGCAGCAAGGTGTCCGCCAAGGCGCTCAGTTCGTCGGCGACCTGCTCGACCGTGATGTGCCCTTCCACGTCGCGCACCAGGGTGCGGAAGGTTTCTGCATGGTGGGCCTGGCGCAGCAAGCGCAGCAGCGCTTCTTCACCGTCTTCATCGCTTTTCTGCAGCGAACGCTTGCGCTGCGCCAGATCCTGCGCCAGTTTGGCGGCAGATGGCGTCTCGGCCAACATCTCGGGGTGCGCCAGTTCATCGATCACTCCGGGGTGCTGCGTCAGGTAGCGTGCGCTCCAGCGCGAGGCCTGCAGCACACGCAGCACACGCAGCAGCACCTGCGGCCGCTCCACCAGCAACGCCAGATAGCTGTCGCGGCGCAGCAGCTGTTCAACCCATGACAGGAACCGGATACCTGCCAGCTCGCTGACTTCCCCGGCGGCCAGCAGGGCATCGGTGCTGGCGATCAAAGCATCGAGGCGACGGCGTGGGGCTTCGCGCAGCATCTGGCACAAAGGCCGCTCCAGCAGCGTCTGCGCCTGGACACGGAAGGCCTGGGTCGGGCCGTCTGCGGCAGAAGGGTCTTGGGAAGGTTTGCCTGAACTGCCCGACGCAGCCAGCAGGCCTTCAAATTCCCGTGCCACCAGATCACAATGATCTTGCAGCTGCCGGACAAACGCACCGGTGTCTGCACAACCCATCGTGCGGGCAATCCAGTCCAGATCGGGACCCGCAGGCGGCAGGCTGTGGGTCTGCTCGTCGTCGAGGTACTGGATGCGGTGCTCCACATTGCGCAGAAATGTGTACGCTGCCGCCAAACGTGCGGTGACCTCCGGGCTGGCTAGTGACGCGTCGCGGATGCGCTGCAACGCCGCCAGGGTCGGGCGGGTGCGCAACTCCGGGAACTGACCCCCGCGCACCACCTGCATCAACTGCACAAAAAACTCGATCTCGCGGATGCCGCCGCGCCCCAGTTTGACGTTCTGGCCGCGCTGCCCCCCGAGTACGCCGGCGGCCTCGGCCGTCTGGCGGATCTGCTGGTGCAGGCCACGCAAGCCGTCCAGCATCCCGTAATCCAGATAGCGCCGGAAGACAAAAGGCACTACCACCCGGCGCAGGCGCTGCACCACCTGAGGCGCCGCATCGGTCAGGGCCCGCGCCTTGAGCCAGGCAAAGCGCTCCCATTCGCGCCCCTGCACCTGAAAGTACTCCTCCAGCGCGTCGAGCGACACCGCCGGCGGCCCCGAGTTGCCGTTGGGCCGCAGCGCCAGATCCAGGCGAAAGACAAAACCATCGGCCGTCACCTCTGCCAGGCCGCGCTGCAGGTGCCGTGCCATGCGGGCAAAGTATTCCTGGTTGCCGATGCGTCCGGTGCCGTCTGCGCGGCCCGTCGTCTGGCCGTCGTCGCCATACACATAGATCAGGTCGATGTCGCTCGACACATTGAGTTCGCGTCCGCCCAGTTTGCCCATGCCCACCACCCAGAACGGTGTGCGCTGGCCCTCGGCATTGCACGGTGCGCCATGGGTCGCATCGAGCAGGGCCGCGCTCTCGTCGAGCGCGGTTTGCACGGCGAATTCGGCCAAGTCCGTCACTGCGGCACACACGTCGTGCAACCCGGCCTGCGTCGTCACGTCAAGCCGGATGAGCCGCTCCATGACGAGGTGCCGGGTCACCCGCAGGGCGCTGGCCCAGTCGGCAGCAGATTTCAGCAGCACCGCATAGACCGATGCCATGCTGTCCCGGGTGGGCACACCAGGCGCGAGCAGCGCCATCTGGGCCTCATAGCGCCGCCGCACGCGCTGCGCATAGCGTGAATGGCCGCTTTCGTCTTGATCGGTTGGCATGGCAGTCATAATTCCGTCCGCACGTGCTTCAAGCATCTGCTCTCGCGCAATGATCCAGCCACAGCTCGCGCCCTCCACAGCCCTGACATGGTTCAGCCGTTGCAGCAGCGCCCTGCTGGGCCTGGCCGTGTTGGGCTGGCTGGTCTGGTGCGTGGCCTGGGCAGCGCTGCATTGGGTCATTGTGCCGCGCGCCGGCGAATTCCGGCATCAGATGGAAGCCTGGGCCTCAGAGGCCCTGGGCCTGCGCGTCAGCATCGGGCGCATCCGCGCTTACAGCAACGGCCTGATTCCGTCGCTCGAGTTTTCAGATGTGAGGCTGCGCGATGCCCAAGGTCGGGACGCGCTGGTGCTGGGCCGCGTTGTCACGGCTGTGTCGATCCGATCTGCCTTGGCCATGGGCTTTGACCAGTTGTACATCGACCAACCCCAGCTGGACATCCGCCGCGACACCGCCGGTCGCGTGTGGGTGGGCGGCCTAGACGTGACCAGCCCCGGGAGCAGCGACGGCAGCCTGGCCGACTGGTTGTTTTCGCAACCCGAGGTGGTTCTGCATGGGGGGGTGCTGCGTTGGCGCGATGACATGCTGCCGCGGCAGTCCCTGGAACTGCAGCAGGTCAACGTGGTGCTGCGCAACGCCTTCCGTCGCCACGAGTTGCGGCTGGATGCAACCCCTCAGGCCGATGTGGGCGAGGCACTGCAACTGCGCGCCAAATTCCGGCAGCCAGTCTTCGAGCGTCGTGAAGGTCACTGGCAGTCATGGTCGGGGCAGATGTACGCCCAGTTCCAGCGCGTTGACTTGGCCCGCCTCAACTCACTGGCCGGCCTGAAATTGGACAGCCTGCATGGCGCCGGCGCCCTGCGTGCATGGGCTGAGGTGAGCCGTGGTGAGCTTGGGCTGACGACGGTGGACCTGGCCCTAGGTGAGTCGGGTGTGACCTTGGACCCCGATCTGCCACCGTTGCAATTGCGCCAGCTGTCGGGGCGCTTGTCAGGGAATTGGCACACCGACGGCTTCGACCTGAACGCACAGGGGCTGAGCTTCCAGACACAGGATGGCGTGAGCTGGCCGGGCGGCCGCATCAGTGTGTCTCGTCGCGACGGCACGAAAGCCGGTCGACCTGCCGACATGAAATTCAAGGCCGACGAACTGGATCTGGCAGCCCTGTCGCAGGTGGCGCTGCGGATTCCGCTGCCACCTCATGTACGCGCTCAGCTGGCGTTGCTGCAGCCGCAGGGCAAGGTGCTGGACCTGCAGGCCCAGTGGGCCCCCGATGCCAGCGACGCCGAGTCTGCTGCACGCAGTCTGGTGGCCAAGGGCCGCATCGACGGCCTTCGCATCCAGTCACCCCAGTCGATGGCGCCGGGGGTGTCCGGGCTGTCCGCTGCGTTCGACCTGGGACCACGGGGGGGCAAAGCCAGGCTGAGTATGCAACAGGGTACGGTGAGTTTGCCCGGCATCCTGGAAGACTCAATCGTTCCCTTCACCCAGCTTGAGGGCGACATCACCTGGCAGCTCGATGGGGAAAAGATCGCCTTGCAAATTCCAAAACTCCTGTTCGCCAATGCTGATGCGCAAGGGTATGCCGAGGTCAAATGGCAATCGGTGACCGCCAACCCCGCGCAGGGGCGCGGCCGCTTCCCGGGCCACCTGGATCTGCAGGCGGTGGTGGACCGCATGAACGGCGCCCGGGTGCACCGCTATCTGCCCGCCGTGATCCCCAAACCAGCACGAGAATATGTTCGCCTGGCCATTCATGCAGGGGAGGCCAAAAAAGGCAAAATCATCGTTCGCGGAGATCTGTATGATTTCCCATTTCGCACCGCGCCCAGCGGTGATTTCAAGATCCAGGCTCAGTTCACGGGCCTGAGTTTCGCCTTCGTTCCCCCCGGCTTGCAGGCTGCTGGCAGCCTGCCCTGGCCCGAACTGAGTTCGGCGTCAGGAGAGTTTGCGATGGACAAGATGTCCCTGTTTGTCAAGGAGGCCACCGGCCGCATCGGCCCGCGCGGATCTGTGGCGCCGATCAGCTTTTCCAAAGCCAATGCCGTGGTTCCTGACCTGGTGGACAACCCGACGGTGGAGGTGGGTGGTGATGCACGGGGCGGTGTGGGAGCCATGCTGTCTGTGGTGAATGGATCCCCCCTGCGGGACCTGCTGGGTCGCACTTTGGTGGAGGCCAGCGGCACAGGTGCAGTCCAGTTGAACCTCAAGCTCGCCGTGCCGATCCGCGCACCCACTCGCACCACCGTACAGGGACAGCTGGCCCTGCAGGAAGGTGATATTCGAATCGCGTCTGGGGTACCGCCCATGTCGCGTGCCCGCGGTGCCATCCGCTTCACTGAAGGTGGGTTTGCATTGGTCGGCTTGCAGGGCCGCATGTTTGGCGGAGACATCGTGCTCAATGGGGGCACGGACCCGGCGGCCGGCGGTCAAGGAGGAGGTGCATTCCCCCCCCTGTTGATCCGCGCCAGCGGCCGCATGACGGCGGAAGCCCTGCGGCAGTCCAGAGACTGGGCCCCGCTGGCAGGGGTGGCCCAGTTTGCCGATGGCGCCGCAGACTATCAGGCGGTGTATGGCCTGCGCAATGGGCAGTCTGATCTGGTGGTGACCAGCAACCTGGTGGGCATGGCATTGAAGCTGCCGCATCCCTTGGGCAAGGCTGCCGAGGCACCACTGCCGGTGCGCTACCAGGAAGCGCCACCTGCAGCTAGCACGCCTGGCCGGACCGCCAGCCACAGCTTGATGCGCTTGGACATCGGCAGAGTGATGTCCGCCGCCTACCTGCGCGACACCGAGACCGAACCTGTCCGCGTGCTGCGTGGCACCGTCGTGCTGGGGCCAGGTGCCGGCGAACCGGCCGCCCTGCCGCAACAGGGTGTGCTGGCACAGGTGCAGCTCGGCCGGATCGACCTGGACGCTTGGGGTGCGGTGCTTGACAAGGCCCTGGGGGCCAAGGTGTCGCTGGCAGATCTGGCACCCGTAGCAGGAGGCTCTGGAACGACGCCGGCCCTGGCGCAGTCCGTGGCAGCCTACCTGCCCTCGCAGTTGAACCTGCGCACCACTGACCTGACCCTGGGCGGGCGCAAGTTCAACAGCCTGCGTGTCAACGGTTCCCGCAGCGGCAACACCTGGCAGGCCAACGTGGAGGCCGAAGAACTCGAAGGTTATCTGGAATACCGCCAAGCAACGGCCAGCACAGCAGGCCGAGTGCATGCGCGACTGGCCCGCCTGACCTTGGCCCCCTCGACAGCCCGCGAGGTGGAAGACCTGCTCGACAACCAGCCCACCAGCATCCCGGCGCTCGATGTGGTGGTGGATGATCTGCAGTTGCGCGGCAAGCACCTGGGACGGGTGGAGGTGGATGCCATCAACCGGGCGGCCAGTCCGGGCGGTCCTCGCGAATGGCGTTTGAACAAGTTCAATCTCAGCATGCCTGAGGCCAGCTTCACGGCCACAGGCAACTGGGTCAGTCTCAATGCACAGGGCCCGCGCACGGGACCTGCGTCCGTGACGACAGGTGCGGCAGACCGGCGCCGCACGGTGATGAATTTCAAGATGGACATCAACGATGCCGGCCTGCTCCTGAGACGGCTTGGCATGAAGGACGTGATCCGGCAGGG
>JBDKJB010000018.1:0-11501 GCA_039796835.1 Pseudomonadota bacterium
CAGTTCAGGGCCTGCTGGTGCAGGGGAATGTGGGCAATGTCGTCCTGGTGCAGCTTGATGGCTTCGCGGATCATGTCGTTGCGCTTTTTATCGTCGGTCTCGGAGCCGATCTTGGCCGTCAGTTCGTCAATCTTGGGGTTGCTGTAAGCGCCCAGATTGAACTGGCCACGGCCGCCCTCGCCGGGGCTGGACATGATGGGGTAGAGCACGTTGTGCGCATCCACGGTGCTGCTGGTCCAGCCCAGCATGTAGAAGCTGGTGTCGCGACGCAGGATCTTGGGGAAATAGGTGCCCTTGGTCTCGGCCGCCAGGTTGATCTTGACGCCGATGCGGGCCAGCTGGCTGGCCACGGCTTGGCAGATTTCACCGTCGTTCACATAGCGGTCATTGGGGCAGTTCATCGTGACTTCAAAGCCACTGGGGTAGCCGGCTTCGGCCAGCAGCTTTTTGGCGCCTTCGGGGTCATAGGGCAGGCGCTTGTTCAGGTCGGCTGCATGGCCACGCACCTGGGGCGGGAACATCTGGGCACTGGGCGTTGCCGCACCGCGCATGACGTTCTTGACGATGGCGTCTTCATCAATGCCTTGGTAGAAGGCCTGGCGGACGCGCTTATCCTTGAACGGATTCTTGCCTTTGACGTTGGAGAAAAGCAACTCGTCGCGCTTCTGGTCCATGCCCAGGAAGATGATGCGCAGTTCAGGCCCCTGCCACACTTTGAGGTTGGCGTTGCTTTTGATGCGCTCCACATCCTGCACGGGCACCGGCTCCATGACATCGACCTCACCGGACAAGAGGGCCGCCACACGGGTGGAGTCGTTGCCGATCACCGAAAACGTGACGTCATCCACGTTGCCATCGGTCTTGCCCCAGTAGTTGCCATTGCGGCTGAAGGTGCTGCGCACATTGGGCTGGCGCTCACGCAGGCGGTAGGGGCCGGTGCCATTGGCGCGGAAAGATGCGGCGTTTTCAACTCCTT
This sequence comes from Pseudomonadota bacterium, assembly GCA_039796835.1. Taxonomy (GTDB): domain Bacteria; phylum Pseudomonadota; class Gammaproteobacteria; order Burkholderiales; family Burkholderiaceae_C; genus JBDKJB01. The sequence goes on from JBDKJB010000018.1 coordinate 977, forward strand.
TGCGACGGTCCACCGGTTTGGTGGCCTGGTTGTCTTCGCACCACTTCTTGCTCATCATGAACCAACCGGTGAAGAGCTCTGGCAGGATCGGGAAGGGCGCGTTGGTGACGAAGTCAAGCGTGTGGTCATTGATGCGCCGGATTTCCTTGATCTGACCGACATAGGTCTTCATGTCCGACCCGGCGTCTTTGGCCCGCTCGTAGTTGAAGATCACGTCGTCCGCGGTGAACGGGGTGCCGTCGTGAAACTTGACGTTCTTTCGCAGGTTGAAGCGCCAGACGGTCGGCTCGGTCTGCTTCCAGTCGGTGGCCAGTGCAGGCGTGAGCTTGTAGTTGCGATCGCGGTCCACCAAGGGCTCATAAATGTTGCGCAGCACCGTGAGCTGGAGCGATTCATTGAGCGAATGCGGGTCCATCGACAGCGCATCGCCTTGGTTGGCAATGCGCAGTGATGCCGCAGACGCTATCATTGTGGTAGCTAATAATCCAATTGCACCGACGGAAAAAATCAGTTTTTTGCTTATAGACATCGTGAACTCCTCGTTTTGAACCAAACTCTCAATCAGACAGGGGCATGGCGTGTTCGGCCAGGCTGGCATGCAGAGCGGCGCCCAGGGGCAGGATGGCGTCGTTGAAATCGTAACGGCTGTTGTGCACAAAACAGCTACCCACACCCGGGTTGCCGTCCACGTCGACCTCACCCTGCCCGATACGCAGGTAGGCGCCGGGCTTGTGCTGCAGCATGAAGGCAAAATCTTCCGCACCCATGCTGGGGTCCATGTTGCGCAGCACGCGCGCCTCGCCTACCAGGCCTGCTGCAACATGGGCAGCAAAATCGGCTTCAGCGGGCGTGTTGATGGTGGCCGGATAGCCGTCTTCGTAGACCAGATCGATCGTGGCGCCAAAAGCCTGGGCCACACCCTGGCAGAGTTCGCGCAGGCGCGACTGAACGCGCGCCTTCACGTCGGCTTTGAACGTGCGGACGGTGCCTACCAACCTGGCTGAGCCCGGAATCACGCTGAAGGCGCCCAGATCGCCTGCCTGCATGGCGCACAGGCTGACCACCGCGGTGTCCACGGCGCGCACATTGCGCGACACGATGCTCTGCACCGCCGTGATGAGGTGGCCGGCCACTACCACAGGGTCCACCGTGTTGTAGGGATGGGCACCGTGTCCGCCAATGCCGGTGATCTCGATCGTGATCTTGTCGGCGTTGGCCATCACCGGCCCGCTGGTTACGCCAATCTGCCCCGGCTGGATGGCCGGCCAGTTGTGCATGCCAAAGACCGACTGCACGGCAAAGCGGTCGAACAAGCCGTCTTGAATCATCGCCCTGGCACCCGCATAGCCTTCTTCGCCGGGTTGGAAGATCAGTATCGCCGTGCCGTCAAAGTTACGCGTCTCGGCCAGGTAGCGGGCCGCGCCCATCAGCATGGCTGTATGACCGTCATGCCCGCAGGCATGCATGCGGCCCACGTGGGCAGACTTCCAGCCGAATTCATTGTGTTCAGTCAGTGGCAGGGCGTCCATGTCTGCGCGCAGACCCAGCATTCGGCCAGAGGCGTGCGTTTTGCCGCGCACCACAGCCACCACGCCGGTCTTGCCAATGCCGGTGTGCACCTCATCCACCCCACAGACCTTCAGGCCTTCAGCCACACGATTCGCCGTGTAAACCTCTTCAAAGCCAAGCTCCGGATGTGCGTGCAGATCCCGGCGAAAGGCGGTGAGCTCGGGGTGAAATTGCGCAATGTGGGCAAAGGCACGGCTGCTGACGCCAAGCCGCGACGAGGATGCGGGCGCCATCAGTGCCCCCCTGCCTTGCCGATGCGCAGGCGTGGATCGACCACAAAGTACAGCAGGTCGACCATCAGGTTGATGGTGACAAAAATCAGCGCGATCAGACACAGGTAAGCCGCCATGACCGGGATATCGGCAAACGTGACCGCCTGAATAAAGAGCAGGCCCATGCCAGGCCACTGGAACACCGTTTCGGTGATGATGGCGAAGGCGATCAGCCCGCCCAACTGCAGGCCGGTGATGGTCATCACCGGCACCAGGGTGTTCTTGAGTGCATGGCCAAAATGGATGGCCCGGCTGGGCAAGCCACGGGCACGGGCGAACTTGATGTAGTCGGTGCGCAGCACCTCGAGCATCTCGGCCCGCACCAAGCGCATGATGAAGGTGAGCTGAAAAATCGCCAACGTGACCGCCGGCAACACGATGTGGTGCAGGCCGTCCTGGGTGAGCAAGCCACTCGTCCACCACCCGAGGGTAACGGTGTTACCCCGACCAAAGCTCGGAAACCAGCCCAGGCCCACGGCGAAGATGAGGATGAGCATGATGCCGATGAGGAAGGTGGGCAATGAAACGCCCAGCAGCGAGATGGTCATGAACACATGGCTGAGCCAGTGTTTGCGCCTGAGCGCGGCCTGCACCCCCATCGGAATGCCGATCAGCAACGCCAGCCCCGCCGCCACCAGCGCCAGTTCGAGCGTGGCCGGAAAGCGCTCGGCGATCAAGCGCGACACTTTGGCGCCCTGGCGCAATGACAGGCCAAACTCACCCTGGGCTGCGTTGGCCAGAAAATGCCAGAACTGGACAAAGAAGGGTTGGTCCAGACCCAGGTCGGCGCGCAATTGCGCGATCTGGTCGGGCTTGGCATCCTGCCCGAGCAAGAACACCACGGGATCCCCCACGTACTGGAACAGCAGAAACGCGATGAAGGCCACCACCACCATCACGATGACGGCCTGGATCAGGCGGTTGAGAACAAAAGCAAGCATGGGTGCGGCAATTTACCACCCCTGCAGGCAGCGCACGCCACGGGGTTTCCTTTATTTTTGTGTGAGCGTGACCGGCCCATACCAGGCTCGCGCTTTGGACCGCGTGTTGTCCGTGTCGGTCATGATGCCGATGGCCACCAAGGCTCCAGGCGGCTCGCCAAAGGCCTTTTCGTAGTCTGCCCGTACATCCCGTTTGTAGTCCAGCCATTGATTCAAGTGGGTGCCACCGCTTTCCACCACCAGCTTGCGGATGCGGTCGGTCCGTGAACTTCGGATGATCGTGCCCGCCGGATGCTTGTTGCTCCAGACGTACATCAGCGTGGCGTAAGGCATCGGCTCACCCGTCACCAGGCGGGCCATTTCAGACAGCATCGACTCCTTGGCAGAGAACCTGGAACGGTCTCCTTCGAAGGCCAGCACGATCCGGACCGGGGAATCAGCCTGCTCACGGACGGCCAGGTCAGCATTGGCGATCAGCTCAGGCACGTGCCAGGAAAAGCGAATCTGCGACAGGTCCTGGGGCTCAATACGCACATCCTTGCGCAGGATGCTCGCCGAAGCATTGGCAGACACCCGCATCGCGGGTCGGCCCTGCTTCATGTCAGGCTTGTAATCAGAGGGGGTCTTGCCAGGCAAGGTGAAGTGCATCCACCCCTGAGGCCACCCTGCCGCCACCTGGGGCGGGGCTTCAAGCTGAGGAGTCGCGCAGGCAGTCAACAGCAATGCTGTGAGCACACCGGCCAGCCACCACCACTTGGGCTTTTGTTTTTGATCAGTCATGTCTTCCAACGACGCAACAAAAAACCGCCGAACCTTGCGGAACGGCGGTTTCAAGCTTATGAACTTGATGCGGCGCGAGCCGCCTCAAATCAGAACTTGTGGATCAAGCCAACCATGGCGTTGCGGACTTCAGCCGTACCCACAACAGCGGTGCCGTTGTCGTTGGTCTGGTTGTTGATACGCACGACAGCAGCGGTGCGCTTGCTGAAGTTGTAGTCAAAGCCCAGGCCCCAGATGCGCTGGTCGCCAAACTGCGTGCCGTTGGACGAGTTGTTGTTGCGACGAATGGCGTAGTTGGCCAGGAAGGTCATGTTGGCCATGTCGTAGCGCAGGCCCAAGTTGTTGCCGTTGCTGCCGCTGGAAGTGGCTGCTGCAACACCCAGGTCGTCTTGGCTGTAACCACCAAAGAACACGCGGGCTGCGCCGAAGGCGTAGCTGATGTTGTAGTTGGTTTGACGCAGGCCGGTGGCGCCAGCAGGAATGGCGGCGCTGCCAACTGCCACGTCAGAGCGGTTGTAGTTGGACACAGCGGCGGACAGGGGGCCGTTGCTGTAGGACAGGCTGATGTCGGTCTGAGCAGCGCCAGCAACCAGGGTGTTGGTCAGAGCAGCGTTGTCAGGGTTGGCAGCAGCGACCGAAGCGGTCGGAACTTCCGGAGCCCAGGCCAGAGCCACGCCGAAGCCGTTGAAGCTGGGGGAGTCATAACGCAGCGAGGCAGGCATGCGAACCAGAGCCGAGCCTTGCACGCCAGAGTAGCCGCCACCGGTCTTGGTGCCGAAGGGGTTGCGGCCAGCAGACACAGACAGGGTGGGCATGTTGGGGGTGCCCAGTTTCACGGTACCGAAACCGCCAGACAGACCCACAAACACTTCACCGGACAGAGCCACGGCGTTGTTCATGTTGGCGTTGGGGTCCAGCTCGTACAGGAACAGACCCTTCATGCCGCCGCCCAGGTCTTCCGTGCCCGTGAAGATCACGGAGGTGGTGCCGGTGGGGTTGTTGAAGAAGCCGAGGCTGTCGGTCGTGACGCCAGCGCCGGTGCGGGTGCTGTTGCTGTTCAGAGCGGTGGCCACTGCGCCCGGGATGGTCACGGACGACTGAGCGAACGAAGCGGTGGCAGCCAGGGCAGCCAGGGCAACGAGGGTTTTTTTCATGTCAAAAATCTCCAAGGTTAAACATGGGGAGCCGAATGAGCTTCTGCTCCCCGGCCAACCTCCTGATCCAGGAAGTTGGAGGTATTGGAGCATGCAGAGGGGTCAAAAACAATTGCACACCTTCTAAATCGACTTTCGCAGCTTGTTTTTCAGACAATTCGTTGCACATGTGCAACAGCCCTGGGCCACAATGTTGCCATTCCCCCACTGACCCGTTTTTCGCATGTCGCAGCCCCAGGATTTGAATCTGGCCATGGCTCAATTGGCCATGCAACAGGCGCAGGTGGCCGCAGCCCAGAAAAACCCTGTTGCTGCGGTTGATTTGTGCACCCGCGCCATCGGCCTGGCGCCCCATTGGCAGGCTCCGCGCCACCTGCTGGGCCTGATGCATGCCGAGCAGGGCGATTTTGGCCAGGCCGCGCAGGTTTTTGCCGACGCTTTGATCGTGGAGCGGAACCAGCCCATGGTGTGGTGCGCCCTGGCCGAGGCGCAACTGAAGTTGGCGCAGCCGGCAACCGCCGTCGCGTCGCTCCAGACAGCCGCTGCGCTGGCACCCGCGAACGCCGGAGTGCTTAACCGCCTGGCCATGGCTTTGCGCGCCAATGGCCAGGAGGCCGAAGCCCTGGCGCAATTCGAGGCCGCCCTGCTGCTGGAGCCCCGCAACACTGACGTGCTGTGCAACCATGCCAATGCCCTGCTGCGCCTGAACCGGGTGGAAGCCGCTCTGGGGTCCTATCAGGCTGCGCTGGACGCATCGGTCGCGCAGCCTCGCTCACGCGCCGTGGTGCTGTCGAACCGCGCCCACGCGTTGAAGCAGCTTGGGCGCCTGAAAGAGGCCCTGGCAGACTGCGATCTGGCCATCAGCCTGGCTCCCGAACACGCCACTGCACATCTGCGTCGGGCCGAAGTGCTGGCAGAAGCCGGACAACTGGACACCGCCGTTGAAGCGTGCGAGCATGCGCTGGAACTCGCCCCTGGCTCAGGCGATACGCAGGCTGTTCGCGCCAGCCTGTTGCTGCGCGACGACGCCCGAGCCGCAGACGCCGTGCAAGCCTGCGCCGAATCCGCTGCGGTACACATGGCCAGTTTGTATGGTCAGAAGTCCGACGGCATCGGCATCAACCGCCTGCGTGGGCAGGGTCTCGCCGCGTTCCGGCTCAAGCACGACCTGGAACAGGCGCGCCACCTGCAGGAATGCGGTGTCGATCTGCCAGGATTGCAGGCGTTTCTGGACACCGGCGGGGCGCTGCAGGCCTCGGCCCATGGCAACAACACCATCCGCGTGACGGAAGCCCAGATCCAGGCCATGCTGCCCTATCTGCGGGCCCCGTGGCAGCACCCCCACGACGCTTTCGAGGGCCCCTGCCTGAACCCCGACACCGATTGGCGCGGCGTGGAAGACGCGTATCTGCAGCGCACCCCTGAATTGGTCTGGATCGACGACTTCCTGTCGCCCGTAGCATTGGCGTGGTTCCGCACGTTCTGCCTGCGGTCCCGCGTCTGGCAGGCGGAATATCAAGGCAAGTACCTGGGGGCATTTGCCGTCAAGGGTTTTGTGAGCCCGGTGCACCTGCAGTTGGCGCGCGAGCTCAAGTTGGCCATGCCGAAGATTTTTGCCCCCCATGAGCTGACACACCTGTGGGCGTTCAAGTACGACGCCACGCTGGGCACCGGCATCAACATGCATGCCGATTTCGCGCGTGTGAACCTGAACTTCTGGATCACGCCCGATGAATTCAATCTCGATGCGGATTCAGGCGGCATGGTGGTGTATGACGCGCCTGCGCCGGCTGACTGGTCCTTTCATCAGTACAACTCCGGGGGCGAGGTCATCACACGCTTTTTGCAGGATCGCGGCGCCCAGGCCGTGAAGGTGCCTTATCGCTGCAACCGGGCGGTGCTGTTCAATTCAGCCCTGTTCCATGAGACCGACCGCATCGCGTTTGCCGACACCTATGAGGGGCGACGCATCAACATGACCTATCTGTTCGGAAGGCAGCTCCTGTGAACCCGTCAGACGTTCTGCTGATCACCGCGCAGAAGGCGCTGAACACCCTGTTTGCGCCACCCGCTGCGCGACGCACCTGCCCCACGATTCCGGCCGTTCAAGCAGAGCCTCCCACAGCCCTCACCGCCGATGAAAAAACCCATGCCGCCGGGTTGATGCGGATCAACCATGTGGGTGAAATTTGCGCACAGGCCCTGTACACCGCCCAGGCGCTGGCCACGTCGAATCCAGGTTTGCAAGCACATTTCGCACAGGCCGCTCAGGAGGAAGAAGACCACCTGGCCTGGACGCATGACCGCCTGCTGGCGCTGGGCGCGCGCCCGTCGGTCTTCAACCCGCTCTGGTACGGGGGGGCCTTTGCCTTGGGTTTTGCAGCGGGCAAGCTGGGTGATGCCATCAGCCTGGGGTTTCTGAAGGAGACCGAGCTGCAGGTGAAAGAGCACCTTGAGTCGCATCTGGACGGCGTGGCCCATGCTCTGCCGCTGTCCGACGACGCCTCACGTGCCGTGGTGGCGCAGATGCGCGACGAAGAAGCTGCCCATGCCCAGGACGCCGAGCGCCTGGGGGCGGCGGAGCTTCCTGCCGCGGCCAAGGGTGCCATGCGCGCCATGGCCAACGTGATGAAGTCCGTGGCTTACCGGCTCTGAGTTCGCCAGCCGGGTTCATAGAATGCCCGGATGTTCCTGCAGATCTCCCAGTTGCAAGTCGCCTACGCTGGCCGCTCACGGCCGGCCGTGAACCATGTGAGCCTGGGGCTCAAGAGCGGCGACATCGGGGTGCTGATCGGCCCGTCGGGCTGCGGCAAGACCACCCTGCTGCGTGCCGTGGCCGGGCTGGAGCGTGTGCAGTCGGGCTGCATCCAGCTCAGCGGTCAGGAGGTGAGCAGCGCCACGCGGCATCTGGCACCTGAGCAGCGCCGGGTCGGCATGGTGTTTCAGGATTACGCCCTGTTCCCGCACATGGATGTTCGGCACAACGTCGGTTTTGGCATCCACCATCTGTCGCACAGCGCCCGCAAGGAGCGGGTGCGCGAGGTACTGGCGCTCGTCGGCCTGGAAGGGAGCGAGCGGCGCTATCCGCACGAACTCTCGGGCGGCCAGCAGCAGCGCGTGGCCCTGGCCCGCGCCATGGCACCCAAGCCGCAGTTGCTGCTGTTGGACGAGCCTTTTTCCAACCTCGACGTGGACCTGCGCGAGCGCCTGGCCCAGCAATTGCGCGCCATCCTCAAAAGCGCCGGTGCCACGGCCCTGTTTGTCACCCATGACCAGCTGGAAGCCTTTGCCATTGGTGACGTGATCGGCGTGATGCACCAGGGGGAGTTGCAGCAGTGGGACGACGCCTATTCGCTCTACCACCGCCCGGCCACACGCTTTGTGGCCGATTTCATCGGGCATGGCGTGTTTGCGCCAGCCACCATCGTCGAGCGCGATGGCCAGGCCGTGGTCAAGACCCCTCTGGGGGAACTGGCCGATGTGCTGGAATGCCCCTTGCCCAGCGCGTATCCGGGCGGCGAATGTGACGTGCTTTTGCGCGCCGACGACATCGTTCACGACGATGACGCCCCGGTGAAGGCAGAGATCGTCCGCAAGGCCTTTCGCGGATCAGAGTTTCTGTACACCCTGCGGCTGCGGGACGGCCAGGAATTGATGGCCCACGTGCCCAGCCACCACGACCACCACATGGGAGAATGGATCGGCATCCGGGCAAAAGTCGACCACGTGGTAACTTTTGAAAGAAAATCAGATTTTTCCGAAAATTCATGAACCAGTTAAGCTTCTGAATTGATATCTATTTTGTATATATTTGGTTTATTTATTTGATTTAATTCCAATAGATACATCATTTTTAAGCCTCAGGATCGCCGTCGCCGATCACTGCAGGATGGTTCTGGGCCCATTGCACAGCCCAATCGGTCAGGGGCTTCAAAGCCACCCGCAGGCGCCTGACAGCGCGCCGCGCTTTCCACCATGAAAAAAGCCCCGGCTCGCAGAGACGGGGCTTTCAGAAATCTGGTGGTGGTACCGGGACTTGAACCTGGGACATCAGCATTATGAATGCTGCGCTCTAACCAACTGAGCTATACCACCGGAGCCACGCATTATACGCGGCACGCAGCAGCAGGCGGGCGGCGGCGTTCAACGGTGCTGGAAGGCGGCCTTGCGCTTGTTCACAAAGGCGTCCATGCCTTCCTTCTGGTCGGTGGTGGCAAACAGGGCGTGGAACAGCCGGCGCTCGAACATGATGCCGTCCGACAGATTGCCCTCGAATGCGCGGTTGACAGACTCTTTGGCGGCCATCACGGCAATCTGGCTGTAGTCGCAGATCATGAGTGCGGCGGCGAGGGCTTCGTCCATCAGCTTGTCGAGCGGCACCACGCGGCTGACCAGGCCGGCACGCTCGGCCTCGGCGGCGTCCATCATGCGGCCGGTGAGCGCCATGTCCATCGCCTTGGCCTTGCCCACCGCACGCGGCAGGCGCTGCGTGCCGCCCGCGCCGGGGATCACACCGAGCTTGATCTCGGGCTGGCCAAAGCGGGCGTTGTCGGCGGCGATGATGAAGTCGCACATCATGGCCACTTCGCAGCCGCCGCCGAGGGCAAAGCCGCTCACGGCCGCGATGATGGGCTTGCGCACCTGGCGGATGGTTTCCCAGTTCTTGGTGATGTAGTCGCTTTTGTAGACGTCAGCAAAGCTGTAGGTGGCCATGGCGCCGATGTCGGCGCCGGCGGCACAGGCCTTCTCATTGCCGGTGAGCACCATGCAGCCGATGGCCGGATCGGCGTCAAAGGCCAGCAGCGCGGCGCCCAGTTCTTCCATCAGCGCCTGGCTCAAGGCGTTGAGCTGCTTGGGGCGGCTGAGCTGGATGACGCCGACCTTGCCGGCTTCGGTGCGGACGTTGATGAATTCATAGTTGGGGGTGGTCATGGCGGCACTATACCGCCCACCTTCTGGGCACGCGGATTCACCAACCGATCGGTCGGGAATCTGGCATTTGATGCTAAATTCCGTGGCCTGCCCCCCAATCCCACGAAAGCCCTCATGGCCGATACCCCCAACACCAACACCACCGAACCCCTCGTCCTCTACGCCGAAGACGGCGCCGTCTGCACGCTGACGCTCAACCGTCCGCAGGCGCTCAACGCGCTCACGCCAGCCATGTTGCAAGCCTGGCGCGACGCCATGGACCGCGCCGAGGCCAACCCGGCCATCCGCGCCATGGTGCTGACTGGCGCGGGCCGCGGCTTCTGCGCGGGGGCGGACCTGGCGGCGTTCGACTTTACGCCGGGGCCGGACATGGTGCGGCGCGCCGACCCCTACCCCACCATCGACCAGAACTTCAACCCCACGGTGCGCCGCCTGCAAGCCCTGCGCATGCCCGTGATCGCTGCCGTCAATGGCGTAGCGGCGGGCGGCGGGGCCTCGTACGCACTGGCCTGCGACATCATCTTCGCCAGTCCCAGCGCCAGCTTCATTCAGGCCTTCAGCAAGATCGGCCTGGTGCCCGACTGCGGCGGCACCTGGCTGCTGCCAGAGCGCCTGGGCCTGGCCCGCGCCATGGCCTTGGCCATGACCGGCGACAAGTTGCCCGCCCAACAGGCCAAGGAGTGGGGCCTGATCTGGGACGTGGCCGACGACCCCGTGGCCGCCGCGCAGGCCATGGCCCGGCGCCTGGCGGTGATGCCTACCAAAGCGCTGGTCGCCACGCGCCACATCCTGCGCGCCGCCGGGCAGAACACCCTGAACCAACAGCTCGACCTGGAGCGCGACACCCAATCCGCCATGGGCAAGACGCACGACTACA
>JBDKJB010000019.1:0-10802 GCA_039796835.1 Pseudomonadota bacterium
CAGGGCGCTGCGCACCATGTCGACAAAGTTGCCACGGCGGAGCTGCAAAGGGGACACGCTGACTGCGGCGGTGAGGGATGGGTTGGAGGACTCGATCTGCCAACGCCGGATCTGTTTGCAGGCTTGGCGCAGCGCCCACTCCCCCAGGTCGATGACGAGACCCGAGCGTTCGGCCGTATGCATGAATTCGCCGGCGCTCATGACGCGCCCGTCGTCCTGCGGCCAGCACAGCAGGGCCTCGACCCCTGTCCATTGCCCGGATGTCAGTTCCACCACGGGCTGGTAATACAGCTCAAAGCGCTTGTTCTGCAACGCGTGGCGCATGCGGTTGACGGCATCGAGGTGGCCAAACGCTGATGGCGTCTCCACATCGGTGCTGAACCTGAAGGCATGGCGCCCCGCACTCTTGGTATGGCGCACCGCCGCGGTGGCGCGGCGCACCAGCGTCTCAAAATCCTGACCATCGCGCGGATACATGGCGATTCCGATGGAGCAAGCAGGTGTCAGCTGCTGCCCCTCGATTTCGAGCGTTTCAGACGCCATCGACAGCACGGCTTCCGCCACATGGGCAGCGTCGTCGGCAGAGCGCACGTCGGTCAGCCCGAGCAGGAATTCATCGGCCCCGATGCGCATAAGCACATCCTGGGCGCCGCGCAGGGCGTGAAGACGGGCGGCCATGTGCACCAACAGGATGTCTGCGCCGCCCTGTCCGAGCGTTTTGCTGATTGCACCGAATTCACCGATCTTCACGGCCATGAGAGCCACCTGGCCCCGAGACCGCGCAGCCTCTGTCAGCGCGTGAGCCAGCATTTCTGCGCCCATCTTCCGACCAGGCAGCTGGGTGAGGTGATCATGGTCGGTCAGGCTGGACAAGCGCTTGCCTGCGGCACGGTGTTTTTCCACCTGGCGGCGCAAGGTGCTGAGGCGCTCTGACATCTCCTGCGTCAGCAACCACACCACCAGGCCGCCGATCGACAGGATCAAGAGGGTGTCCACCACGCGAAGGACCTGGCGGCCCGGGTCGGGGTCGGCACGCCAGCCCAGATGGGAGGCCACACCAATCAGCACCACACCCGCCAGGGTACAACCCACCAGGGCCAGAAAGGGTTTGGGCCGCAGCCACTGGGCTGCCGCAACAAAGAGGATGGGTACCCCCAGGAGCACCGAATCGAGCAGGCCATCGCCCAGCCAGGTGAAACCAAACAGCATGGCGCCGGCGGTGAGCGAGATCAGCCAGACCCCGGCGTCCAGCATCCTGCGCTGCAGCAGATGGCTGGCACAGGACATGCCCAGAGCTGTCAGACAGCATCCAATCGTCACCCAAAGGGTGCCCATCCACCAGCTGAACAAGGCCGCCAGCACCGTCGCACCCACAGTAAGGCGGGCAAACGCATTGGCATGGCGCAGGCGGCGCAGACGCTCCTCGTCGGTCGCTGCCGGGATGGGTTCAATGGCCGGGCTGGTGTGTGGCACGGTGGTCTCAGGGTTCTGCAGCGGCCAACTCCTGCAAATGCTGCACGTGCGCCAGCATGGAGCGTTTGGCCACGGGCCAGACTTGCGGTGGCACATCATCGTAGGCCAGCTTGACCCAGTCGTCCAGGCTTCCGCCGGGCAGAGCTTTTATCGCCTGGTCGACCTTGGCTTCGCGCTTCAACCGGTGCGCCTTGAGCTGGGCGATCGCGGCCCGCGCGGGGGAGAGCACGTGGCCATGCGCTGGCAGGATGTATTCGATACCGTGCTGGGCGCAGGCTGCGTCCAGAGTGTCCAGCGAAGCCAGATAGTCGCCCATGTGGCCGTCGGGCGGGTTGACCACGGTGGTGCTGCCGTTGAGGATGTGGTCACCGCTGAACAGCAGGCCATCTTCTTCCAGCACCAGGCAGACGTGGTTGGCGGCATGCCCCGGCGTGTGGATGGTTTGCAGTGTGTGAGCGAAATTTCCCTTTGAAGACAACACAATTTGCTCTCGATTATGTAGCATTTGATCAGGCTGGAAAAAATCTCCCAGGCGCGCCGTCGGGCGGCTGGGCAGCCCATGGATGGGCGGCCGGGCCCGGCCGGCAGCCACGCAGAGCGCTTGCAGCGGTGCGGCCCCGGGGGAGTGGTCGGGGTGCGAGTGCGTGCAGACGATGTGACGAACGTCACCACCGGTAGTATCAAAGAGGCGCTGGACATGCGCCGGGTCGTCGGGGCCGGGGTCGATGACGATGTAACCCGAGGGGGCATCCCCCACGATGTAGCTGTTGGTGCCCGGCCCGGTCATGAAGCCGGGGTTGGGTGCGGTCAGGCGCATCACGTTCTTCAGCAGGCGCACGGGCATGTCGTGCTGCCAATCGAGCGAGTGGTGAATCTGGCCGTCCGGACAGACCAGGGCCAGTTCACCAAAGGCATGTTCATGCTCCATGAAGCGTTCTTCGGCACCTTTCTGCATGCCGGCGCGCGGGCAGCTTGTCCACAGCGGTTCTTCGGTGGCGGCGCAGGCCGTCAGCACCGCGTCAACATCCGCGTAGGCGCCCAGGCGCTCCAGCGTGCGGATGGTCGGGAAGATCATGAAGAAGCTGCCTGCTCTGTGGCGTTCCAGGGCATCGGCTGGTCGCACCCACTCGGGAGCGAACTGCTCGGCCTCGTCAGCCACGGGGATTTGGCCATCAGGCATGCGCGCGACCAGGAAGGCCACATCGAAGCGCTTGGGCATGTCGCGGTCGGTGACCCAGCGCGCCAGAGTGAAAACTTCGCTGCCCATCAGGCGCAAGCCCAGGAGCTCACACTGCGCCGCAAAAGGCTGCTTGCGGTCGAGGCGGCTGATGTCCTGCTGGTCCACGGTGCCCCCATCACCGCGGCGGGCCAGCAGCACGCCGAGTTCCTCGAAGCTTTCGCGGATGGCGGCGATGGCGTCGGTCAGCTGCGTATCGCCTTGGCGCGCCCGCCGGGTGGACAGGGCATGCGATGTGCCGTCGGCTGCATCGACCACGCCGCCCGGGAAAACATAGGCACCGGGCGCAAAGCTGGCCGTCATGGAACGGCGTGTCATCAGAACCTCCAGTCCCTGCACGCCATCGCGCAGCAGCAGAACAGTCGCGGCCGGGCGCGTGGCCACGGGTTCGCGTTGAGGATGAAGGAGTTGGGAGGAGCGCGGCATCCATGTCATTTTGCATGTCTTCAGGCTGCAAGTCGTAAGATGGGTGACACCATTCACTGACCAACTGGAGAGAGACATGAAACGTGTTGCATTGATTTTTGCCCTGTCGGGCAGCCTGGCGGCACATGCCGCCGAAACCACGGTGACCGTCAGCGTGGCCGAGCCACAGGGCGCAGGGGCAGCCCTGGGCACGGTGCGCATTGTCGAAACGCGCTATGGCCTGGCGTTCTATCCGTCGCTCAAAGGCCTGCCACCCGGTTTGCACGGCTTCCACGTGCATGAAAACCCGTCCTGTGCGCCGGTGGTGCGAGACGGCGTGGGTGTCCCGGCGCTGGCCGCAGGTGGCCACCTGGACCCGCAGGGCAGCAAACGGCATGCCGAACCCTGGTCTGACGGGCACCTGGGCGATCTGCCGCCGCTGTATGTTGCGGCAGACGGCAGTGCCACGCAGCCCGTGCTGGCACCGCGGCTCACCAAGCTCGCCGATGTCGCCCAACGCTCAATCATGGTCCACGCGGGCGGTGACAACCACGCCGATCACCCGGCCCCCTTGGGGGGTGGCGGTGCGCGCGTGGCCTGCGGGGTGATCGGCGGCTAGCCCACCTGTAGGGGCACGAGGATCCGCGCCACCATGTTGTAAGCAGCAATGGCGGCCGTGATCTCCACGATCTGGGTGGTGTCGAACTGGGCAGTCATCTTCGCAAAGGTGGCATCGCTCACACGCACATCCAGCGTGACCTGCACGGCGTATTCGATCACTGCACGCTCCTGCGGACCGAACTCGGGCTCGGCAGGCACCTGCCTCGGGTCTGTGGCATGGAAGCGCTGCAAGGCGTCGAGTTCGGCCTGGGTGCCGCCAGCGGCAAGAAAGTCGGGTGCATGGTGGGTGTACTCGTAGTCAGCCCCCGTGCACAGTGCCACCGTGAGGATGCCCAGTTCGCGCAGTTTGCGGCTGGTCGGCATCCGGGTGCGCACATTGCCCATGTAAATGTTCCACCCGCGTGCCAGAGGCTCGCTCCATAGCAGGGCCCGGTCCAGCTCCAGCAGATCGCCGCCGCGGCGCTTTTTCACGGCTTCAATCAGGTCGTCGGGCTGAGGCTTGCGTTCAGGGGTCCAGTCGGGGATGCGCATCGGTTCATGATAATCCGTCCCATGCGCATCGCTTTCACCAAAATGCAGGGGGCCGGCAATGACTTTGTCGTGCTCGACCAGACCCGCCGTCGGCTGAACCTGACCCGCGCCCAATTGCGCTGGCTGGCCGACCGCCACTTTGGTGTGGGTGCGGACCAGATCCTCAGCGTGCTGCCGGCGACTGCCCCTGGTGTGGACTTTGCCTATCAAATTCACAACGCCGATGGCGGGGAAGTGGAGCACTGCGGCAACGGTGCACGCTGTTTCATGGCTTTTGTGCGCAGCCAGGGCCTGACGGATCGGACGCTGTTGCGTGTGCAGACCATGAACCGCCTGCTGGAGTTGCAGTGGCTGGACGGCCAAGACGGCCAGGCTGGCTCAGGCGCGGTGCGGGTGGACATGCAGGCCCCGGCCTTCGAGTTGTCAGCCCTTTCGTTTGAACCCCGTGGCCTGCAGGCAGTGGCCTGCAGCTCGGCTGCCCATGGCGCCTGGCAGCTGTGGTCTTTTTCCTTGCCACCTATGCCTTCGTTTGCTACACTAATGGTAGCTAATGAAGCGCAATCAGTGTCGGAAAATTTATTGAAATCTTCTGTAAACCTGCCTGCGTCCGCGTTGCAGGCTGCCGTGCTGTCCATGGGGAACCCGCATGCCGTGGTGCTGGTGAGCGACGTGGACGCCACCGATGTGGCGAATTGGGGCCCCTGGGTGCAAAGCCAGCCAGCGTTCACCCAGGGGGTGAACGTCGGCTTCCTGCAGGTGCAGAGCCGTTCGGCGGCGCGTCTGCGTGTCTACGAGCGGGGCGCTGGCGAGACCCTGGCCTGCGGCACCGGGGCTTGCGCGGCAGCCGTTGCGGGCATGCGTCTGGGCTGGCTCGACGCAGCGGTGCGCATCGAGACCCGCGGTGGTCCGCTGACGGTTGAATGGGCCGGTGGAGCGTCCTCGGTGCTGATGACCGGCCCGGCCACCCGTGTGTTTGACGCCGAGATTGATGTTCCTGACCTGAATGACTGACACCATGAGCCACATCCCCTCCAGCGCTTCCGCCCACCCGATCACCGAAGACGACATCGCCCAGTTCCTGGTGCACACGCCGGACTTTTTTGAGCGCCATGCCGAGCTCCTGGCCACAGTGCAGCTCACCAGCCCGCACGGCAGGCGCGCGGTCAGCCTGCAGGAGCGGCAGGCAGAGATGCTGCGCGACAAGATTCGGGGTCTGGAGCATCGGGTCATGGACATGGTGCGCCATGGCAACGACAACGTGGTGCTGTCGGACAAGCTGCTGGCCTGGACGCGCCAGCTGCTGCTGACCTCCCAAGCCGAAGACCTGCCCGAGCAGATCGCCAGCCTGGTGGCTGACAAATTCATGGTGCCACAGGTGGCCATCAAGGTCTGGGGCGTGTCGCAGCGGCATGCGCAGGCCGAATTTGCCACCGGCGTCAGCGATGACGCCCGCCTGTTTGCCAATTCCCTGGGATCGCCGTTTTGCGGTCTCAACACAGGCTTCGAGGCGGCGGGCTGGCTCTTTGACCCATCTTCGGCCAAATCCATTGCCCTGCTGCCGCTGCGTCCTGTGTCTGCGCTCAACGGGGACACCCTGGGGGCAGAACCGGCCTTCGGCATGGTGGTGCTGGCGTCGCCCGACCCCCAGCGCTTCCATGCCGATATGGGCACTGATTTTCTGGAGCGGATCGCCAGTGTGGCCAGTGCCGCGCTGGTGAGGCTCATGTAATTGACCTCGGCTGTCGCCTCCTATCTCGAGCACGCTCGCGTTGAAAAGCGCCTGGCCGAGCGCACGCTGGTCCTGTATCGCATCCACCTTGACATGCTGGCCGAATGTGCGGCCAAGGCCCGGCTTGACCTGATGGCGGTCCAGACCTACCATGTCCGCGGCTGGGTCGCCCGCATGCATGCTGCAGGCCGCAGCCCGAGTGGCATCGCGCTCGTCTTGTCGGGCTGGCGAGGTTTCTACACCTGGGCAGGGCGGCAGGGACTCGTGTCCCTCAACCCCTGTGCCGACGTGCGGGCCCCCAAGCCTGGCAAACCCCTGCCCAAGGCTTTGGGGGTGGATGACGCCGTTCAGTTGGCCAATTTCAGCCGTCCCGACGCCCCGCCCTGGATGGAGGCGCGCGACGCTGCCATGGTCGAGCTGCTGTACGGCAGTGGCCTGCGTCTGGCCGAGCTGCTGGGCCTGGATGTGGCGGCCAGCCCCCTCGCGAGGGGTTGGCTCGATCTGGACGGCGCTGAGGCCCATGTGCTGGGCAAAGGCAGCAAACGTCGCTCGGTGCCGCTCGGCCGTCCTGCAGTGCAGGCCGTGCAGGCCTGGTTGCCGCATCGCCAGATGCTGTCCACAGAAGGCGAACCGGCGCTGTTTGTGGGGCAGCGCGGACGACGCCTGTCCGCGCAGCAGGTGTGGTCGCGGCTGCGTGCCCGCAGCATCCAGGCCGGGCTGGCCGCTCCGGTGCATCCGCACATGCTGCGGCACAGTTTTGCCAGCCATGTGTTGCAAAGCAGCGGTGACCTGCGTGCGGTGCAGGAGCTACTGGGCCACACCAACATCACCACCACCCAGGTCTACACCCGGCTCGATTTCCAGCATCTGGCCAAGACCTACGACGCGGCGCACCCAAGAGCAAAACGCTGAGCCTTCGCCAGCGCGTGAGGGTATATCAGAGTCGTTCTATATTGATTTTTTTAGCTTAAAAATGCAAAATGATGGCTGTTGACCACCATCACTTCAAACAGGGCGTACCCATGAATCTCCACACCCACAGGCCATCCTTGCAGCGGGGCAACCGCCGCAGTGCTTTGCACGCCCTGGCCGCTGCTGCAGCCCTCTGCGCTGCCAGCAGCCTCGTCGCGAATGCCCAGGCGCAGGAGGCCGTGGCCAATTTCCCGAGCAAGCCGATCTCCATCGTCGTTCCGTATGCGCCGGGCGGCAGCTCGGATACCCGGGCGCGCCAGATCGCGCAGAAGCTGTCCACCTATTTCAATCAATCGGTGATTGTGGAGAACAAGGCTGGCGGCAACGGCAACATCGGTACGCTGGCGATTGCCAAGGCAACGCCCGATGGCCACACGATCGGCATCGGAAATCTGGCCCCACTGACAGTGAACAAAGTGCTGTCGCCGCAGACGACCCCCTTCGACCCCGCAGTCGACCTGGTCCCCGTCATCCTGCTTGAAAAAGGCCCGGTCGTGCTGGTGGTCAACGCCGACAAGTCACCGCACAAGGACGTCAAGGGTCTGATTGCCGCCATGAAGGCTGCCCCTGGCAAGCTGAGCTATGCATCCGCTGGTTCGGGTGGCTCCTACCACCTGACTGGCGAACAGTTCAAGGCAGTGGTAGGCGCTTTCTCGACCCACATTCCCTACCGCGGTGGCGGCCCGGCCATCAACGACCTGCTGGCGGGTCAAGTGGACTACATGTTCGACATGGCGCCCTCTTTACTAACTTACATCAAGTCGAGTCCGCCCAAGATGCGCCCCTTGGCCGTGGCGCATGACAAGCGCCTGGCCTCGTTGCCCGATGTACCCACCTTTGCCGAGTTGGGCATCAAGGACATGGAAATGTCGAACTGGCTGGGTGTGGTGGCCCCCAAGGGTACGCCGCCAGCCATCATTGCCAAACTCAATCAGGCCATCAATCGTGCTCTGAGTGAGCCTGATATGGTGCAGCGCATCGCCGGTCCGGGCAACGTGATCGGCGGTGGCGAGCCCCAGGTGTTTGCCAAACTGCTGGCCAGCGAGACACAGCGCTGGACCAAGCTGATCAAGGAAAAAGGCATCAAGTCGGACTGATGTTTCTCGCCGCCTTCTCGCGCGCGGCATCGCGCAGATGCAGGCGGATGAAGTCGGCGGCGGCCTCGCGCTGGCCACCCAGCAGCAGTTCGATCAGGGTCTTGTGTTCGCGGCAGCGGCGGGCTGCGGCTTCGCGGTCCACGGCCTTGCGGTACTCCATCAGCCGGCGCAGCCGGTTGATCCGCTTGAGCGACTCCACGATGAACACGTTGCCCGAGAAGCTGGCAATCGTCTCATGCAGGCGCGTGTTGGCATCAAACAGCTGGGCGGGCGACGCCCATTCCACGGCTCCGTCGATCAGCGCCTGCTGTTCGGCCAGGCATTTGCACAGCGCTGCCTCATCGACCATGAAGCCAGGCTCCTGCAAACCCGCCGATTCAACCAGGATGCGAAAGCGGTACGCCTGGTCATAGGTGTCGCCTGAGGTCAGGATGGGCAGGAAATGCCAGCCGTGACCGGGCAACCGTTCAATCCACCCCTCGTTGGCGATGCGAAGCAGGATGGCGCTCAAGCCGGCCTTGGTCAGGCCATAGCGGCGCATCAGGTCGCTTTCCGACACCCGCACGGGCAATGTGCCCGACAGCCGGTCTTCGCCAATCTGCAGATAGACGCGCTCTTGCGCGTCGTCCACACCGACAGCCGTGATGGACGATGGCAGCGAAGGGGACGCAGCCCGAGGCAGGACCACGTAACCGCCCTCAGTGCGGGGGCCGACGACACCACGTGCCGCCAGCAGGCGCAGAGCCTCGCGAACGGGGGAGCGCGACACCCGGAAGCGCTCGGCCAGAGAGCGTTCCACCAAAGCGGCGCCCGGCAGCATGGACTCATCTGCAATCAGCAACTCGATCTTGCTAGCCAATGGCCCCGCGATGCTGCGTTTGGGAGTCTGAACGTCCTGCATTTGACGTCTATTCCACGCTCACCTGGGCCTGCTTCACCACACTGCTCCACCGATCCGACTCTTTCTTGACAAACGCAGCGAAGGCCTCCGCCGATCCCGGCGTGGGAACCACCCCGAGCTGACCGAGCCTTTGCTGGGTCGCAGGTTCCTTGAGGATGTCCTGGATTTGCGCATTGAGATAGTTCACGATGGCTGCGGGCGTTTTGGCGGGTGCGATCAAACCATACCAGGCGGGCGCGTCAAACTGGGGCAAACCGCTTTCAGCAAATGTGGGCACCTGAGGCAGATCTGGGAGGCGTTGCGTGCCGGTGACCGCCAAGGGGCGCACTTTACCGCCTTTGATGTGGGGCAGCGCGGAGGGCGCGGTGTCAAAAATGGCCTGGATCTGACCACCAATCAGGTCGACCACGGCGGGGGCGCTGCCACGGTAAGGGATGTGCACCATGTGCACGCCGACAAGGGCTTCAAACAGCTCGCCGGCCAGGTGCACCGATGTGCCCGCTCCGCCCGAGCCGTAGTTCACCCGTGCAGGATGCGATTTGGCGTAGGCAGAGAACTCCTTGAGCGTCTGCGCCGGGAAATTGTTGTTCACCACCAGGACGGTGGGGGACACGCCGAATTGCGCCACGGTGGCGAGGTCTCGCGCCACGTCATAGCGCAAATTCTTGTAGATGAACGGATTGATGGCCAGGGTGGTCTGGGCCAGCAACAGGGTGTACCCGTCCGGGTTGGCCCGGGCCACAGTCTCGTTGCCCAGGTTGGTGCCTGCGCCGGGCTTGTTTTCGACCACGAAGGTTCCCTTGGTGCGCTCGGCCAGCCGAGTGGCAAACAGGCGGGCCATGTTGTCGCTGCCGCCCCCGGGTGCGAAGGGCACCACGATGGTGACGGGACGGCTGGGGTACCCGCCTGGGGCCTGCGCATGGGACGAGCCCCAGGCCATCCAGCCGACCACGCCGGCCAGAACGCTTGAAACGGTGCGCTGCATGAGCGTCATGGTGTTCTCCTGAATGATGAGCTTAGGAAAGAGCGGCCAGGACGGCTTGGCTGAAGGCCTTTGTGCCGATGGTTCCGCCGATGTCTGCGGTGCGGGTGGCGGGGTTGGCCAGCACCTGCTCCACGGCGGCGTGCATGGCACGCCCGGCTTGCGTGTAGGCGGCGTCGCGGTGATGGTCGCCGATCCATTCCGCCAGCATGGCGACAGAGAGGATCATCGACGTCGGGTTGGCTTTGTCCTGGTTTTCGATGTCCGGGGCCGAGCCGTGCTGTGCCTGGGCGCAACACAGTTGGTCCCCGGCCATCACCGAACCGGCCAGGCCGAGGCTGCCGGAAAGTTCGCTGGCCAGGTCCGACAGGATGTCGCCATAGAAGTTCTCGGCCACCAGCACGTCGAAGCGCTCGGGGTTGCGCACCAGGTAGGCGGTGGAGGCATCGACCAGCAGGTCGTCGAAAGCGACTTCGGGGAAGTCTTTGGCGACCTGGCGCGCGCATTCGAGGAAGAGGCCGTCCGTCATGTGGAAGCTGTTGGCCTTGTGGATGGCTGTCACCTTCTTGCGGCGCGTCATGGCGAGCTCGAAGGCGCGGCGGGCGATGCGCTCGCTGCAGTGTCGCGTGATCTTGCGCACCGAGATGGCCATGTCGGGGCTCGGCATCATCTCGCCCCAGCCGCGGGCCATGTTGCGGTCGGGGTAGAAGCCTTCGGTGGCTTCGCGCATGATGACCAGGTCCATGCGCTTGCCGGCCTTCATGTTGGAAGGCAGGTAGTCCCGCGTGCGGGCCGGGCGCACGTTGGCGTACAGGTCCAACTCGACACGGAAGGCCGCCGAGATGTTGCGGCCA
>JBDKJB010000020.1:0-10652 GCA_039796835.1 Pseudomonadota bacterium
GGAGACGAACAACTGGCCGCGCTGCTGCAAGGAGGAGAGGTCGTGGCGCATCCGCATGTCATTGGAGAAGTGGCGTTGGGCCATCTGGTCAACCGCGCCCGGGTCATCGACGCGTTGCAGTCATTGGCCCAAGCCCCGGTTGCTGCCGACACGGAAGTCCTGGGCATCATTGGCCGCTTACGGCTCCATGGCAAAGGCATTGGCTATGTAGACGCTCACTTGATCGCGTCCTGCCTGCTGGCTCCGCCCACCAGACTGTGGACTCGGGACAAGCGGCTGCAAACCGTTGCTGTAGGCATGGGGTTGGCGGCGGTGGTTGCGCATTGAGCTTAAGCGCGACGAACGCCGGGAACTAGAAAAGAAAAGTCTAGCCAATTGGAAAATGCGCTCTGGCCGGAACGGTTTGAAGCGAGGGCACATGGCCCACACTTCAAACCGCCGCGCAAGCGCGGTTGCTTTCAGCTATTGAATGTATAGCTATAAATGCTTATTCATTATCGGAAATTTCCGACATTTCCCACAATATTCTCTCAAACCCCGTTGACCCGTCACCCCCCACGCACCGGCGCCCCCGCCACGTCCATGGCGACACGCAGGATCTGACCATGGGTGGAATCCGTGCAGAACAGGGTTCTCCGGTCTGGTCCGCCAAAGGCCAGGTTGGTGAGTGACGTGCCCGCCTCGCCACGCAAGACCTGCACGGGCTCGGCCCGCTGGTTCAGCACCCACACGTAAGCCAGCCCTGGATTGGCCACCAGCAGGCGGCCTGATTCGTCCATCGCCAAGCCATCCGGGCCGCTCGGGCCGTAAGACGTGAAGAACTGCCCGGCCTTCGACACGCTGCCGTCGGCCAGCAAAGGCATGCGCCAAACGCAGTTGCCGCGCGTGGCGGCGACGAACAAAAACTTGCCGTCCGGCGACAGCACAATGCCGTTGGGGCTGGGCACGTTCGACAGCAGCAGGTCCAGCTTGCCGGACGCGGACAGCCGGTACACGCGGCCAGTGGGGTCGTGCAGGCCGGTCTGGCCCTGGTCGGTGAAGTACAGGTTGCCGGCCTCGTCAAACGTCAGGTCATTGACCCCCTTGAAGCTTTCGCTGTTGCGGTGCGTCAAATAGGGCCGTACCTGGCCGCTGCGGCTGTCCACCCGCATCAGGCCATTGCGGTAGTCTGTCACCAGCAGCTCGGTGCCGTTCAGGAACTTCATGCCGTTGGGCTCGCCGTCCCATTGCGCCACCAGTTCCCAGGCACCTTGCGGGTCGATGCGGAACACGCGACCAAAGGGGATGTCGGTCACATACAGGTTGCCCGCTTCGTCAAATACCGGACCCTCCAGAAACGAATCGGTGGCCCGGCCGCCCTGGTTGGCGTCGCCCCAGGCTGTGCGGCGTGGCTGGCGGAATCGGTCCGGCAGGCGCGTCCAGACCTCGAATTCGCGGACTGCAGGTGGGTTGAGCAGAAACATGGGGTGGACTCAGAGCGTGGGCCCGGTCAGAAGCCGTACAAGGTTGCCGGGTTGCTGACCAGGATCTTCTCACGCAGGCTGGCCGTGGGGGCCCAGTCCTGCAGATGATCCAGCAGCAGGGCGTCGTCCGGCTTCTCATTGGCCTTCTTGGTGGGATGCGGCCAGTCGCTGCCCCACACCATGCGGTCAGGGGCCCGCGCGATCAAGGCCCGGGCCACCGCACCGCTGTCCGACAGGTCTGGCTTCTGGCTGGTCAGGTAGGCCCCCGACAGCTTGAACCAGGCCCGTCCCTGTTCCAGCAGTCGGGTGTAGAGCGCGAACGCCGGGTGCGCGGTCCCGGCAGGCTGTGGCAACTGTCCCATGTGGTCAAACACCACCGGGCAGGCCAAGCGCTGCAGGACTTCGCTCACGGCCAACAGTCGGTCGGCCGTGCCGTTGACCTGCAGGTGCCAGCCCAGGGGCGCAATGCGCTGCGACAAGGGCAGCATCATGTCGGCGGTGATGCCGACCAGAAAGCTGAGGTTGAAGCGGATGCCACGCACCCCTGCAGCGTGCAGGGACTGGAGCTCCGCGTCGGTCACACTGGTATTGACGACGGCCACGCCGCGCGCACTCGGGCCAAAGGCTTTCAACGCATCGACCAGCAGGCGGTTGTCCACCCCATACGTCGAGGGCTGCACCACGACGTTGCGTTGCAGACCCAGTCGCTGTTGCAGCAGGCGGTAGTCGGTCACGGAGGCGTCGTCGGGCAACAGCGTGGCAGACGGGTGGGCCGGATAGCGGCGATCGTAGATGTGATGGTGGCAGTCGCAGGCCAGCGCTGGCATCACCTGCCGCGGTACACCCGTGCCGGCCGAGTGCGGCACTGTGGTTGGCTGCGGTCTCGGCTCTGCCGGCGTGGCGCAACCGCCCAGGCCAGCCAGTGAAGCCGCAGCCCCCAGCGCCTTGGCGAATTCGCGGCGGGATGTTGTGGCGTGATGGTGCGTCAAGTCTTGTCTCCTCGGGTTGGGTGTTCGTGGCTCAGTCCAGCTTGAGGTTGAGGTCTTTGGCGATCTGGCTGTAGCTGGCGACTTCGTGCTCGATCTGACGCGCAAATGCCTCGCCGCACAGGGAAACAGGCTCCATACCCAGCGACCGCAGCTTCTCGGCGCCCATCGTCGAACCCGCATAGGCCATCGCTTCGCGTTGCAAGAGTTGGATCACCGCTTCGGGCGTGGCTGCAGGGGCCAGCACGCCATACCAGGCGTCAGCGGCATAACCCTTCACGCCTGCCTCATCGAACGTGGGCAGGTCCGGCAGCTGCGTGCTGCGCCGGTTGCTGGCGATGGCCAGCGCGGTGAGTTTGCCCGCCTTGATGTGTGGCAACACCGAACCCAACGTGGCGAACGAGGCGTCCACCTGCCCGGCCATCACGTCGGCCACGGCGGGTACCGCCCCTTTGTAGGGGACATGGGTCATCTTCACACCAGCCTGGCGGGAAAACAACTCGCTGGCAAAGTGCACCGAACTGCCCACGCCCGGGGTGGCGTAGGTCATCAAGGCCGGAGCGGCTTTGGCTTTTTGCACAAATTCAGCCAAGGTCTTGATCCGGACGGACGGGCCGACCACCAGCACCGTGGGCGCTGCAGCCAGCATGCAGACCGGCTTGAACGACTTCACGGCGTCGAACTTCACGCGCCCGCCGTACAGGGCGGGAATCATGGTGTGGTTGGTCGCTGCCATGAGCAGCGTGTGCCCGTCGGTTGCGCCAGAGACGGCCTCGGCAGCCAGGATGGTGTTGGCGCCCGGTTTGTTGTCCACCACCACGGGCTGGCCCCAACCCCGAGCGGCATGCTCAGCGTAGCCGCGGGCCACGATGTCGGTCGGGCCGCCGGCCGCAAAACCGACGACCACGCGCACGGGGCGGGCCGGCCATGGCGCCGTGCCGGCTTGGGCCAGTGCGACGGAGCTTGCGCAGAGCAACAGCAGGGTCAGCGCTGCGGTCCTCAGACATCGGGAGGTTTGGACCATGATCTTCCTTTCGATCTTTCAATGCTTCGGTGTCTGGTCTTCCAGCAGCCACGCAATCTGATCCTGCCACCTGGCGATCTCCACGCCCGAGGCCATGTGCCCATAAGGGCTGTCCAGCTCCACGTAGCGCGTGGGCGCCGACACGCGCGCCAGCAGGGCGCGGGATTCCTCGCTGGCCGGGAACACCTTGTCGGTGTTGCACTGGACCAGTAGGGTGCGCGCGCGGATGGCCTCCACGCGCGAGGCCACGTCGAAGTGCTCGGCCGCCGCCGCCAGCACCACCATGCTGTTGGCGTCGAACTGCTGCGACCAGGCGCGGGCGGGCGCCTCCATCGCGGCGCGGCGCTGTGCCGGGTCGGGGTAGCGCTGTTCATACAGCGTCTCCAGCCCGTAGTTCTGCAGGGTCTGCAGGCGCAGCGCCAGCAGCGTCTCGGCCATGCCGCCCGTGTCGTAGTACCAGCCGCCGTGCCACTGGGGGCTTTGCGACAACCGCGCGATCTGCGTCGCCTTGCTCTGACCGATGGGATGGCGGAAGTCGGAGGCGATCACGCCGATGGCATCGACCTCGTCCGGGAAACTCAGCGCCCACTGCAACGCCTGCCAGCCGCCGTAGGACGGGCCCAGCACGGCGCGCAGGTGCCGCACGCCCAAGGCCTGCAACAGGCGGTGCTGCACGGCCACGATATCTTCCAAGCGGATGTCCGGGAAGTCCGGCCCCCAGGGTCGCCCGGTGGCAGGGTTGATGCTGCGCGGGCCGGTGGTGCCCGCGGCCGAGCCCAGCATGTTGGAGCAGACGATGAACCAGCGCTGTGTATCGAGAGGCAGGCCGGGGCCGAGGATCGGCAGCCACGAGCCCTCGGCCACGTGGTGGCCGGGCTCGATCATGGTGTGGGCACTGGTGAAGCCGTGGGTGACAAGGATGGCGTTGCGGCCATCCGGCGCCAGCCGGCCCCGGGTGGTATAGGCCACCTCCACCGAAGGCAGCACCCCGCCGGAATGCAGCTTCAGGCTGCCGATGTCGAGGATGGCCATGACGCAACCGTCGCCGTCATTCCTTCTTGATGCCGGCAGCTTTTACCGTTGCCGCCCAACGGGCCGATTCGACAGCCAACTGCTTGCGGAAATCGTCCGATGAGGAGGCAACGATGCGTGAGCCCAGACTGTCGAACTTGGCCTTGACCTCGGGCAGCGCCAGCACCTCGCGCACCGCACTGTTGAGCTTGGCGACTACGTCGGCCGGCGTGCCGCGCGGCACGAACATGCCGTTCCACTCGTAGACTTCGTAGGGCTTGCCCATCACCTCGGCGATGGTGGGCACATCGGGGAACAGCGGGTTGCGCTGGGCCGAGGTGATGGCCAGGGGCTTGAGTGTGCCGCCCTTGACGTGGCCGCTGACAGCCGGCAGGTTGCCAAAGCCCAGGTCCACCTCACCGGCGATCGCCGCCGTGAGCGCCAAGCCACCGGCCTTGTAGGGCACGTGCAGCATGCTGATGCCCACGGCCTGGTTGAACAGCTCGGGCGCCATGTACTGCACAGTGCCCTGGCCGCCGGAGCCGAAGGTGAGCTTGCCAGGCGTTGCCTTGGCCGCCTTGATCAGATCCAGCAGGGAGTTGTAGGGCGAGGCCTTGTGCACCAGCAGCAGCATGGGCGTCACGCCCACTTGCGTGATGGGCAGCAGATCTTTTTCGGTGTCAAAGGGCATCTTCTGCAGATGCGGATTGATCGACAGCGGCGTGGCGTCGTACAGCACCGTGAAGCCGTCTGCCGTGGCAGTGGCCACAGACTGCGCGCCAATCACGCCACTGGCGCCGGCCTTGTTGACCACCACGGCCGAGGTGCCCAGCTTGGGGCCCAGGTGCTGCGCGATCAGGCGAGCCAGCGCGTCGGCCGTGCCGCCGGGCGCATAGGGCACCACGATACTGATCGGTTTGCCATCGGGCCATGCCGCCCAAGCGGACAGCGGCGTGGCGCCAAAGCCCAGCGCCGAAATGGTCATCAGTGCGGTGAAGTTGCGACGGAACATGAAATCTTCCTCTGGATCGTTGGTTGTGGAACTGGGTTTCAAACGGTGGCGACGGGGGTGGCAGGTGAACCCACCGCCCCAGGCAAGCGCAGCGGTGGCGCGGTCAGCAGGAAGCGGCTACGGCCGTGGGTGCGCAGCCACCGCGCCAGCTCGGTGAGATACCACAGCTCACCGAGGTGGACACCAATCTTGAACAGGCAATGTTCGTGGAGCGGCAGGCGCGCCTGTCGCAGGCTGGTGCCGGCCTGGGTGGGGCTGGCCAGTTTGGGGACCACCAGCTCCACGGCGGGGTTGTCGGCGAGCAAGCAGGCGAGCCGCGTGTCCGTGACCCAGTTCAAGAGCTTGGCATCGTGCCCGTCCAACCCGCTGCCAATCGCGTGCAGCTGCGCCACGTCGGGCCGCCCCCGCATGGACAGCAGGGCGTCAGCAAAGCCGGTGTGCAGGCAGACCATGTCGCCGGCTTCCACCTGGACACTGTCCGCATCGAGAACGCGCATCAGCGTGTCGTAACCCACGGCCTGGCGCTGGCGGCCGATGTGGTGCTCCAGATCGATCATCACGCCCCGGCCTTGGGCACCATGCTCGGCCAGAACGGCGATGCTCATGGCCCCCGCCCGCGGTTCTGCGTAGCGGGCCCAGGGCTCCGGCGGGTTTGGGTTCTCCACCCCGGGGCGGATGTCCTGGCCGGCGCGGAAGCCGTTGTAGAACACCGCTTCGGCCACGCCGTCGCCATCCGCGTCAAAGTGGCTGCCCACGTGGGCGAAGCTGTCCCACTGGGTGGAGTATTGCAAGCTCATCAACACGACGTCGTCGTTGACCACGTCGGTCAGGTCTGGATCCTCGGATTGGTAGGACCAGCAAAACCCCTGCTGCCCGGCACTTTTGCCGTCACGCAGCACGCTGTAACGGCGCGGCGGCATGCGGCGGGGGTTCAAGGTCTGCCCGCCTGGCAGGTCCAGCGGTAAAGAGAGGCAAAAGGTCTTGCCTTCCTTGACCTCGGCGACGCCCTGCAGCACCTTGCCCGCGTCCACCAGGTTCATGCGGCCGCGCTGGTCGTCCGGCCCGAACTCGCCCCAGTGGCTGCCAGGAGGGGAGTGTTTCCAGCGGCGGTCTGCCATGGTGGGAGCAGGTCAGGCGGTGGCGTGGGTCTGAGCGCCAGCCTGGTGCAGGACCTGCAGCACGTTCTTGGCCGCAGCGACGCCCATGTTCACATAGGCATCGCTGGTCACGCCGCCAATGTGGGGGCTCAGCAGGATGCGCGCCTCACCTTGAAGGATGTGGGGTGCCGCGAACGGCTCAACTGCGAAGCTGTCGAGCGCCGCCATACCCACGTGACCAGACCGCACGGCTGCCAGCAGGGCGGCTTCATCGATGAGACCCCCGCGCGCGGTGTTGACCACGATCACGCCGCGTTTGCACTGCGCCAGCGTGGCGCCGTTGAGCAATTGGCGGTTGTCGGGCGTGAGCGGGCAGTGCAGCGAAATGGCATCCGATTCGCGCCACAAGGTTGCCAGGTCTGCGGTTTCGATGTAGGCCGGAAGGTCCTTGGCATAAGGGTCGAAGCCGAGCACGCGCATGCCCATCGCATGGCACATCCGGGCGAACCGCAAGCCGATGGCCCCGAGACCGACGATACCGACCGCGCGGCCATCCAGCTCCAGGCTTTTGTGGGTGGCCTTGTCCCAATGGCCCGCGTGCATGCGGGCGTTGAGTTGCACCACCGATTTGGCACAGGCCAGCAAGCCAGCCAGCGCCTGTTCGGCCACGGCGGCGGCGTTGGCGCCCACGGCAGCCTTGACCGCAATGCCGCGCGCAGCGGCGGCGGCCTTGTCGATGGTGTCGGTGCCGCTGCCGTGCTTGGAGACGACCTTGAGCGCAGGCGCCGCATCCATCATGGCCGCCGAAAAACTGCCATAGCGCACGATGGCTGCCACCGGGTTGTAGCGTTGGCACAGGGCTTCCACGTCGGCTGCCTGCGGCGTCTTGCCGGCATAGACGATGTCAAAGTCCTGCAGCAGTTCCAGCGCCTGGGACGCCAGGTCCGCCCCCGTGATGACGATGGTGGGCCGGCTGCTCACAGGCTTTCACCTTCCTTGAGCACTCCTGCAGCCACCAGTGAGGCCGCCAGCCAGGTGGCGGCGGTCTGCCCTTGCCGGATGGCGGCGATCCGTTTGGACTCGGCGGCGACCTTGTGGGCCGCCAGCGGCAGCAGAGATTCGATCTTGTCGCGCTCGACCGCCACCACCCCGTCGCAGTCACCGATGATGAAGTCGCCTGGGTGCACCGTCACGCCGCCGACCGACACCGGATGCCCGATGCGCCCGCCCACCTGCTTGGTCGGACCGTTGGGGTTGGTGCCAACCGAGAAGACCGGGAAGTCCATCTCGTCGATCTCGATGCTGTCGCGCACGGCACCGTCGATCACCACACCAGCCAGGCCAAGCTGCTTGCAGGCTGTCATCATGATGGCGCCCATCAAGGCAGCAGTCTGATCGCCTTTGCCGTCGATCACCAGCACGTCACCGGGCTTCGCCAAGGACATGGCGGCATGGATCATGAGGTTGTCACCAGGGCGCACCTCGACGGTGAAGGCCGGGCCGGCCAGCTTCATGCGGGGGCGCAGCGCGGCAATGCGGCCGTGCAGTGCACCGCGGCGCTCGGCCACGTCGGAGAAGATCGCCGGTTGGTATTGGGCGGCCTGGGCCACGATGCCGGCCGGCACGCGGGGAAAGTCTTTGATGATGTTGGGCAGGGTCATGGTTCAGTCCAGTTTGGCGCCAGATTCCTTGATGATGGGTGCCCAGCGAGCGATGTCGCTGCGGATCAGCGCACCGAAGTGTTCCGGCGTCGAACCCAGCACCTCGGCGCCCTGGTCCATCAGCTTCTTCTTCACGTCCGGGGCCTGCAAGGCCTTGTTGATTTCAGTGTTGAGGCGGGCCACCACTTCTTTGGGGGTGCCCGCCGGCGCCACAAACCCGAACCAGGTGGCCGCATCAAAGCCCCTGTAGCCGGACTCGGCCACCGTCGGCACCTGGGGCAGGTCGTCCACGCGCTGGAGCGACGTCACGGCCAGGGCCCGCATCTTGCCGTTCTTGATGTGGCCGATCATGGTCGGCACCGAAGACATGTAAAGCTGCACCTGCCCGCCCAGCAGATCGGTCACGGCCTGCGCGGCTCCCTTGTACGGCACGTGGGTGAACTTCACACCGGCGGTCTTTTGCAACAGCTCGCTGGCCAGATGCGCCACGGTGCCATTGCCGGGTGACGCAAAGTTGAGCGACGCAGGCTTTTTCTTGCTCGCGTCCACCACCTCGGCCAGGGTCTTGAAGGGTGAATCGGCCGCCACCACCAGCACCAACGGGGCACTGGCCACCAGGCTGATCGGAGCCAGGTCTTTGAGCGAGTCGTAGGGCATCTTGGCGTACAGGGTCGGATTGATGGCCAGATTGCTGGTCTGCCCCAGCGCCAGGGTGTAGCCGTCGGGCGGTGCCTTGGCGGCCGCATCCACCCCGAGGTTGCCACCTGTGCCAGGTTTGTTGTCGATGACGATCGACCAACCCAGCGTGGCATTGAGCTTTTGCATCACCTCGCGCGCAATGATGTCGGTACCCCCGCCCGGCGGGAAGGGCACCACCACGCGGATGGGCTTGGCTGGAAAGGCCTGGGCCACAGCCTGTGCGGCCGTCAGCATGAACAGACCGGCCAAGGCGATGAACCGTGACACGGTGCGGCGCGAAAGAGTTGAAGCATTCATTGGGGAGTCTCCTGCGGCCCATGAGTGGGCTCGGGGTCGGACTGTAGACGCACGTTCCATCAAATACAATTCAGTTTCATTAGTTGAAACCAATAGCAATGAATGAAACCGATGATGGATCGCCCCAGGCGGGGGTGGTGGCCGTCAGCCGCGCTCTGCGCCTGCTGGAGGCCTTTGGCATCGACGACGCCCAACTCAGCCTGACCGAGCTGAGCCGGCGCACCGGCATGCACAAAAGCACCGCCTTGCGCATTGCCCGCACGCTGGCCCAAAGCAATTACGTGGTGCAGCGGGACGATGGGTCATGGCGGCTCGGCCGGGCGGTCGGATGGCTGGGGGCCTGCTATCAGGCCGCATTTGACGTGCATGATGTGGTCGAGCCGGTGCTGCGTGAATTGACGGTGCAAACCGGCGAAAGCGCCTCGTTCTATGTGCGCGAGGGCAACCAGCGCACCTGCCTGGCCCGGGTGGACGGGCCGCGCACCATCCGCCACCACGTGCGCGTGGGCATCGGCCTGCCGCTGGACCTGGGGGCACCCGGCCGCGTGATCCTGGCGTTTTCGGGCCAGGCCGGTGAGCCCTACGAATCCATCCGTCGGCGCGGCTTCCACCTGTCGCTGGGGGAGAGGGAGCCGGAGGTGTCGAGTGTTTCGGCCCCGGTGTTCGGGCTTCATTGGACCCTGCTGGGCTCCGTGTGTGTTTCAGGCCCCACCGCCCGGATGCCGCAGGAGAGGCTGATGGAGTTGTCTCAAACTGTCATTCAGGCCGCCAACCAGCTGTCGTATTCGCTTGCCGGCAGTCAGCGGCCGCGCTCGGTGCCAGCGGCACCAAGCCCCACCACCTGGCACCCCTGAGTCCCGCTCAGACCCTAACGAACCCGTAGCGCAGGTTCGTGCGACCCACGCCCTCGTCGCCCGCACTGGCGCTGCGCTCGGCCAGCGCGCAGGCGGCGTCGTAGTCGGCCTTGGCCACCGCTACCTTGTCGCCCGCCAGGGCGGCGCGCTGCTCACGGGTGAACTGGTAGAGCCGCGCTGAATTGCCGCCGAAGATGGCCGCTTTGACGGGGCCGTCGGCCGCACCCAGCGGGGCAAAGCCGTGCTTTTTCTGCATGTCTTCGGGGATTTCGAGACGCCGCAGGGCCTCGATCTGCCACTGCGGCGCGCCGGTCCAGACCGCGTCGGTGCCCCACACCACGTGGTCGGCGCCCAGGCCCTTGACCAGCTGGCCCATCATGGCCGCGCACAGGCGCGGCTCCGACACCGTGCTCTGGGCAAAGATCTGCCCCAGGTCGCCATAGACGTTCTTCAGGCCGTGCTTGTGCGGGATTTCGGAAAGATCCGTCACCCAGTCAATGCGCCCCGTGCTTTCAAACTGCTGCCATGAATGGGCGGGCGGCCCGGCG
>JBDKJB010000021.1:0-10604 GCA_039796835.1 Pseudomonadota bacterium
TGCGCACCGTGCCCAGTTCCAGAAAGGCAAACCCGGCATGCATGGCCAAGACCATGATCGCCCCCAGCAGAATGAACAGGGCATCACTGCCCTGTTTGAGTGCTTCCATCGCAATCCCCTCGTTATGAAGTACCTTTTTTGGTGCGAAAACCCCTCGTCTTCGGCCAATGCACCAAATGTAAGCAATTTGTGTGCCGAGACAGGGCATTTGCCACTGGGGTGACCCCTTGCTATACTCCTCCCGCGCCGATTTGCCACAGCTTGCGGGCGCGTAACAAATTCAGCTAAAGACGTGCCGACCCGGTGACGCCTTTGGACGCAGGCACACCGGGTTTTTTGTTGCCACCATGACGCTGATCGCCACGCCGCAGTCGATGAAGCTGGATGCGCCGCTTGCGCTGCAAAGCGGCGCGTCGATCCGCGGCTTCGAATTGGCCTACGAGACCTACGGCACACTCAATGCGGACAAGAGCAACGCCGTGCTGGTGTGCCACGCACTCAATGCCTCGCACCACGTAGCGGGCGTGTATGCCGGGCAGGACAGGTCCGAAGGCTGGTGGGACAGCATGATCGGACCGGGCAAGGCCCTGGACACTGATCGCTTCTTCGTCGTCGGTATGAACAACCTGGGCAGCTGCTTTGGCAGCACCGGGCCGATGCACGTCAATCCTGACACGGGCCGCATCTATGGGGCTGATTTCCCGGTTGTCACGGTCGAAGACTGGGTCAACGCACAGGCCCGCCTGCTGGATGCCCTGGGCATCCAGACCCTGGCTGCTGTGATGGGCGGCAGCCTCGGCGGCATGCAGGCCTTGTCCTGGACCCTGCAACACCCTGCCCGCGTGCGCCATGCGCTGGTGATTGCCTCGGCGCCGAATCTGACGGCCGAAAACATCGCCTTCAACGAAGTGGCGCGTCGCGCCATCACCACCGACCCGGACTTCAGCGGCGGGCACTTCTATGCCGACCCGGCCACCGGCAAGCTGGAAACCAAGCCCAAGCGCGGACTGCGCATTGCCCGCATGATCGGGCACATCACCTATCTGAGCGACGACGTGATGAATGCCAAATTCGGAAGGTTGTTGAAAAACCCTGATATCCAGTATTCAACGCAGGACGTGGAATTCGAAATCGAAAGCTACCTGCGCTACCAGGGTGACAAGTTTGCCGAATACTTCGATGCCAACACGTACCTGCTGATC
Organism: Pseudomonadota bacterium; assembly: GCA_039796835.1. Taxonomy (GTDB): domain Bacteria; phylum Pseudomonadota; class Gammaproteobacteria; order Burkholderiales; family Burkholderiaceae_C; genus JBDKJB01. The sequence continues at coordinate 1,203 of JBDKJB010000021.1, forward strand.
ACCCGGGCGCTGGACTACTTCGACCCGGCCCGCGCCTTTGGCGGCGACCTGAGCGCTGCGCTGGCCCGCGCCACAGCCAGGTTTTTGCTGGTGAGCTTTACCACCGACTGGCGCTTTGCGCCGGCCCGCTCGCGTGAGATCGTCAAGGCGTTGCTGGACAATCGCCGTGACGTGAGCTATGCCGAAATCGACGCGCCGCACGGGCACGACGCCTTTTTGCTGGACGATGCGCGGTACCACGCCGTCGTGCGGTCCTATTTCGACGGGGTGGTCACATGAGCTCGCTGGCCATGATGCGGGCCATCGCGGCACTGGTGCCACCGGGCAGCCGCGTCCTTGACCTGGGCTGCGGCGACGGCGCTTTGCTGCACCACCTGATGCAGCATCAGGCCTGCACAGGGTATGGCGTTGAAATTGATGACACCAATGTGCAGGCCTGTGTGCAACGCGGCGTCAACGTGATCCAGCTCAACCTGGAAGAAGGCCTCGCCCTGTTTGGCGATGCCTCGTTTGACGTGGTCCTGCAGATCGACACCCTGCAGCACCTGCGCAATGCCGAAACCATGCTGCAAGAGACCGCTCGCGTCGGCAAGACCGCGGTGGTCGCCTTCCCGAACTTTGGCCATTGGCCGAACCGGCTTGCGGTGCTGCGCGGCCGCATGCCCGTCACCCGCCGCCTCCCCTATCAGTGGTTTGATACTCCCAACATCCGGGTGGCCACCTTTGCTGATTTTGCGGCCTTGGCCGAGCGAAACCAGCTGCGCGTCGCCGACAGCTTCGGCCTGCAGGAAGGCCGCGCGGTACGGCGGTGGCCCAACCTGCTGGCGAGCACGGCGGTGTTCAAGTTGGCGCGACCCTGAACCCGGAGACGTCTTCCATGAGCATTCCTGGATTGCCCCCCCTGCCCCAGGTTCTGGCGTTCGACATTTTTGGCACGGTCGTCGATTGGCACGGCAGCATCAGCGCAGAGGTCAGCGCGTTGAACCTGTCCGGACGCGCCGGGCCTGTGGATGGCGCCGCCTTTGCCACGGCATGGCGAGCTGGTTACAAGCCCGCCATGCAACGCGTGATGAGCGGTGAACTCGGCTGGACCCTCATCGACGACCTGCACCGCCTGATCCTGGACGACATCCTGCTGCGCTTTGGAGTGCAGGGCCTGACGGAAGCCGACAAGCAACACCTGAACCGGGTTTGGCACCGATTGAAGCCCTGGCCGGACAGCGTGGCGGGGCTGACGCGCCTGAAGTCCCGATTCACCATCACCACCTTGTCCAACGGCAACATCGGCTTGCTCGCGAACATGGCCAAGCACGGGGGCCTGCCCTGGGACTGCATCCTGAGCGCCGAGGTGTTCAAGGCCTACAAACCCCATCCGGACGTATACCTGGGCGTGGCCCGGGTGTTTGCCCTGTCCCCCCAACAGGTGATGCTGGTGGCGGCACACCACGATGACCTGGCGGGTGCCCGCGCCTGTGGTCTGCAAACCGCTTACATCGAACGGCCCTGGGAGTTTGGCCGCAGTGCGGCCAAGGATGTTTCGCCCGTGACGGCCAATCTGTACCACGCCGCAGATCTGAACGCGCTGGCCGACCGCTTGGGCTGCCCTTGATCGAACCCTTGGTTTTTGCAGAGCTTCTGGCGCTGGGGCTCTTCATTGGCTTTTGTGCGGGCCTGCTGGGCCTGGGCGGTGGCATGCTCATGGTGCCTTTCCTGATGTGGGTGCTTGAGGCCAAGGGGGTGCCGGCCCAGCATATTCTCAAGGTGGCGGTGGCCACATCCCTGGCCACCATCTGTCTCACCTCCGTGTCATCGGTGTGGGCGCACCACCAGCAGCGTGCGGTGCTGTGGCCAGTGGTGTGGGCGTTGGCGCCAGGCATTCTGATTGGCGGCTTGGCGGGCGCGCGGCTGGCTGTGGCGATGCCCACCCGGGTCATGATGGTGCTGTTTGCCCTGTTCATGGCTTATACCGCCACCCAGCTGTTTCTGAACAAGAAACCCAGGCCCGGGCGACGTCTGCCAGGGCAGCTGGGCATGTTTGGCATGGGCAACGTGATTGGTGGACTGTCCAGCATGCTGGGGGCGGGTGGGGCCTTCATCTCGGTGCCCTTTCTGACGGCTTGCCATGTGGCCATCCACCAGGCGGTGGCCACCTCGGCGGCCTTGGGCTTTCCGATCGCGCTGGCAGGCACGATCGGGTACATCTGGGCTGGCTTGCGGGTGGCCCATGAGCTCCCTGCCGGCTCGGTGGGCTTTCTGTATCTGCCGGGGCTGGTGGCGTTGGCGCTGGGCAGCATCTTCACGGCGCCCCTTGGGGCTCGCACGGCGCATCGCATGGACGTGGCCCCGCTCAAAAAGGTCTTTGCCGTGTTCCTGTACGGCATGGCACTCTATTTTCTGATGCGCTGAAAACGGGCCAAAAGCGCATAATTTGCGCATGAACGCCCGCATACCGTCCCAGGCCCTCGACTCTGCCCAGGCGCTGGAACAGATCAGCCGACAGTGGGACGGTGACATCGTGGCACGCATCACCGATCTGATCGGTGTGCCGGCCAAATCTCCAGCATTTGATGCGGACTGGGCGCAGCATGGCTTCATCGACCGGGTGCTGCAGGATGCGGCCAACTGGGTGCAGGCCCAGAAGGTGCCGGGCCTCGTGCTGGAGATCATCCGTCTGCCGGGTCGCACGCCCGTGATGTTTTTTGAGGTGCCTGCCACCAGCAGTGTGCACCGCCAGACCGTGCTGATGTATGGTCACCTGGACAAACAGCCCGAATTCACTGGCTGGCGCAGCGACCTGGGGCCTTGGACGCCCAAATATGAAGACGGCAAACTGTATGGCCGTGGCGGGGCCGACGACGGGTATTCGGTCTATGCCGCCACCGCCGCCATCCAGGCGTTGAAAGCGCAGAACCTGCCGCACCCGCGCATCGTGGGCCTGTTTGAAACCAGCGAAGAAAGTGGCTCCATCGACCTGTTGCCCTACATCGATGCGTTGCGCGCCACCGGTCGCAACCGGTTGGGCGACGTGGCGCTGGTCGTCTGCCTGGACTCGGGCTGTGGCAGCTTTGACCAGCTCTGGCTCACCACCAGCCTGCGTGGCATGGCCATGGGTGTGCTGAAGGTCGAGATCCTCACCGAGGGGGTGCACTCTGGCGATGCGAGCGGTCTGGTGCCCAGCAGCTTTCGCATCATGCGCCAGGTGTTGGACCGGTTGGAGGACAGCGCCACGGGGCGTTTGCTGCCAGCCAGCTTCCATTGCGACATTCCGGCGGAACGCATCGAGCAGGCCAAAGCCACGGCGGAGGTGCTGGGCGACCTGGTGTACAAGCGCTTCCCCTGGGCGCACCATGACTGCGGCGGCGCAGTGCAGACGGCTCTGCCGACCACAACGGACCCGGTGCAGGCCCTTCTGAACCGCACCTGGCTGCCCACCCTCAGCGTGACCGGGGCCGAAGGCTTTCCGGCGCTGAAAGATGCGGGCAACGTGCTGCGACCCTATACGGCGTTCAAGCTCTCGCTGCGCCTGCCGCCGCTGGTGGATGCAGCGCGGGCCGTGCAGCAACTCAAGGCCCTGCTTGAAGACAACGCGCCCTATCAGGCCAAAGTCACCTTTGAAGGTGCTGGCGGTGCCACAGGCTGGAACGCACCGGCCACGCAGCCTTGGCTCAAGTCAGCCCTGGACGCTGCGTCGCAGGCGCATTTTGGGGCCCCTTGCGGCTACATCGGCCAGGGCGGAACCATCCCCCTGATGAATGTGTTGGCCGAAGGCTTTCCGCGGGCTCAGATGATGGTTTGTGGCGTACTGGGGCCGCGCAGCAATGCCCACGGGCCAAATGAGTTTCTGCACGTGCCGTTCGCCAAACGGCTCACAGCTGCGGTGGCACAGGTCATTTCCCAAGTGCCCGCCGATGAGGACACCCTTGCCCGAGGAGCTTGACCATGGCCCTGGAGTCGCGCCTGTCCACTTTCATCGCCCACGATGGCGACAACATTGCTGTGCAGGATTGGCCGATCGACAAGGGCCAGAAACTGCGGGGTGTGGTGTTGATCGTACATGGCCTGGGCGAGCATGCGGGCCGTTACCACCATGTAGCTCAGCGGCTGAACGAATGGGGTTTTGCCGTGCGGGGGTACGACCTGCATGGTCACGGTGAGTCAGGCGGTGCGAGGGGTGGCATGCCGACGGACACGCGCATGCTGGACGACTTGGCCGACATTCTGGACAGCACCCGCAGGCAGCTCACCCCCAGCACTCCGGTCATCGTGCTGGGCCACAGCATGGGTGGCCTGATTGCAGCGCGCTTTGTACAGCTGAACAAGCTGCCGGTCGAAGGTCTGGTGCTCTCGTCGCCGGCGTTGGCCGCCGACCTGAATCCTGTACAAAAGTTGTTGCTGGCAGTTGCGCCCCGGGTCGCGCCGAACCTGCGGGTGGCAAACAGTCTGGATGTGAACAAACTATCTCATGACCCCAAAGTGGTCGCCGCCTACAAGGCGGACAAACTCGTGCATGACCGCATCAGCGCGCGTCTGGGTCGCTTTATCTTCGACGCTGGCACTGCTGTCGTTCAGGGTGCGGCTCGATGGAAGGTGCAGACCCTGCTGATGTACGCCGGCCAGGACCACCTGGTTTCTCCATCAGGCAGCCGCGCATTTGCCGCAGCTGCGCCAGCCCAGGTACTGACCTCTCAATGCTTTGACGGGCTGTACCACGAGATCTTCAATGAGCTGGAAGCCGAGCCTGTGTTTGGTGTTCTCAAGGGCTGGCTGGACGCGCGTTTCTGAGCTTTTGGCGCTGCAGCGCCAGCCAGCACAGCGCCGCGCCGGTGAACACCACCGGCAGCAACGAGCCCAGATTCAGCAGAGGCCATCCCTGGGTAGTCACCAGGGCACCCGAAGCCAATGAAGTGGCTGCCAATGTGCCGAACACACAGAAGTTCATGGCAGCCTGGGCACGGTCCTTTTCCTCGGGACGGTAACTTTGCAGCGCCAGAGCCGTGCCGCCGGTGAACAGGAAATTCCAGCCCAGACCCAGCAGGAAAAGCGCTACCAGAAACTGATGCAGATCGACACCAGACAGGGCGATGGCGATGCACAGTGCGTTGAGGGCCACCCCCGCGCCCATGATGGGCAGGATGCCAAAGCGCTTGATGAGATGCCCGGTGAAAAACCCGGGCGCGAACATGCCGATGACATGCCACTCCAGGACAAAAGCCGCGTCTGAAAACGGCAGGCCGCACTGCTGCATGGCGATGGGTGTGGCAGCCATCAGCAGGTTCATCACGCCAAAACCAAGGGCGCTGCCAAGGGCCGCCACCACAAACACGGGCTGCTTCATGATCTCGCGTGTGGGTCGTCCGCCGTGGGCCGAGGAAGCCGGCGGTGGTGGTGCAAAGCGGATCAAACTCATCAGCAGGATGCCGACCACGGCCACCCCGGACAAGGCCACATACACGCCGACAAACGGCACCGACATCCAGGACCGTGTGGCGGTGGCGAGGTTGGGTCCGCCCACGGCGCCGATCAATCCGCCGGCCATGACCAGGGACACGGCCTTCTCGCGCCAATCGGCCGGGGCCAGTTCGGCTGCGGCAAAGCGATACAGCGAGCCATTGGCGTTGTAGTAGCCGGCTACCACGGTGGACAGGCACAGCAGCCAGAAGTTTTTGCTATAGGCGGCATAAGCGCACAACAGTGCAGAGAACACCGCGACCAGCAGGCCGATCTGGAAAGAGACACGCCGACCCCATCGGACCTGGGACGCTGCCACCAGACCGGTGGACATCGCTCCACCCAGCACATAACCCATCACCGGCAGAGTGGCCAGGGCACCGGTGGGTGCCAGGCTCAGACCGACCAAGCCATTGATGGCGATGAAGCAGACGTTGTTGGTCATGAACAGGCCCTGGCACAAGGCCAGGAGCCACAGGTTTTTTTTCATGGAGGTCGTCCGTTCAAGGGTCGGAATGCCAGGTGCTCAGTGCTGCCATAGCAGCGATGGCGGCGGTTTCTGCGCGCAACACCCGCGCGCCCAGGTCAGTGTCACTGAAGCCCGCATCACGGGCTTGTGACATTTCTGCGAGGCTCAGGCCGCCCTCCGGGCCGGATAGCAAGGTGATGCTGTGTGGAACCGTTGGAGCTCCCAGGGACTGGATGCGATTGGACAGCTTCTTGACGGAAGCGGTGTTGTCCAGCGACAGCATCCAGCGCTGACCTGGACCCACCAAGTCCAGGCTTTCCAGCCACTCGCGCAGGGCGCGCACCGGATGAATCACAGGCACGCGGTTGCGGCCACACTGCTCACAGGCCGCTTGTGCGATGCCCTGCCAATGGAGTTGGCGCTTGGTGGCGCGCTCGAGGCTCAGACGCAGCACGCTGCGCTCCAGTTGCAACGGTTGTACGCTGGCTACCCCAAGTTCGGTGGCCTTTTCGACAAGCCAGTCCATCCGCTCATTGGCTGGCATCCCTACAGCCAGATGCATGGCCAGCGGCGATTCGCGTTCGATGGCACGGTGTTCGCCCAGGCACACGGACACCTCTTTGCGGCCCATGTGTGTGACTGTGGCTGACCACTCGCCCCCCCCGCCGTCAAACAAGGTCACATTGGCACCTGGCTGCAGGCGCATCACCTGCACATGCCGTGCGGCGCTGGCGGGCAAATCGAAGCCCGGGACGCCCTGAGGAATGGCATCGCAGTGCAGGCGGACCGTCACAAGCGCACCTTCACATCCGTCCGTAGGCGAACCCCGTGACCGGCTGGAGGCCTTCGAGTTCTTCGATCAATCGCAACAGGGGTTTGAGCTCGGCGTAGCGGTGGCAGGTGGCGGTGATGTAGCGGATGAAGCGTGGCGCATCGGCCAGATAGCGCGGCTTGCCATCGCGCAGGGTCAAGCGCGCGAAGATGCCGGCCACCTTCAGGTGGCGCTGCAGACCCATCCACTCCACGCCGGCGTAAAACGCGCCGAAATCATCCCCCACCGGCAAACCGACCCGCCGAGCGCGCTCCCAGTAGCGGATGGTCACGTCCAGCACATTTTCTTCGTCCCAGCTCAGGAACGCATCGCGCATCAGGCTGGCCACGTCATAGGTGATGGGGCCGTACACGGCGTCCTGGAAATCGAGCACACCCAGGGGCTGGCCCGCGAGCGCGGGGACCATCAGGTTGCGTGGCATGAAGTCGCGGTGCACAAACACGCTGGGCCAGGCCAGGCAGCGCTGGATGATGAGCGCAAAGGATGTATCCAGAACCTTGCGCATGGCCGCATTGATCGCCACACCGCGGTGCTGGTGCACGTACCACTCGGGGAAGAGCTCCAGCTCGCGACGCATCAGCGCTTCGTCGTAGGGCGGCAGCACGCCAGCGCGGCTGCCGAGTTGCCAGGGCAGCAGTGCATCCACGGCCTGCTGGTACAGCGGCAAAGCTTCGGCAAAGGGCCGGGCCACGCCGTCCGGGTTGATCAGCTGCATCATCGTTTGCCTGCCGAGGTCGGACAGCAGCAGGAAGCCGTGCTCGCGCTGCCATTCCAGCACCTGCGGCACGTGCAGACCCAAGCTGGCCATCAGGTGGGCAATGTCCACAAACGGCTGGCTGTTTTCCTTGTCGGGCGGCGCATCCATGATGATGCGGCACACCGGTGCGCCAGCCACGGTGGCGTGGATGCGGAAGTAGCGGCGGAAACTGGCGTCTGCCGAAGCGATGTGCAGACTGCCCGGTTGCAAGGCATGGGTTGGTGCGACGGCCTGCAACCACTCCATAAACTGTGCCTGCCGCGTCGGGGACGACCATGCGATGCCGGGGGTGCTGGTCGCTGTGCTCATGGATAATTCATTGTACAAAGCGATGCAATCCAGAGCACCCCAGAAGCCCCGTCCCCGCGTGCTTGTTTGCGCGCTCGTGTGCGGCTTTGTGGCGGTGGGGCCGGGGCTGGCCGGGGCACAGCCACAGGCCTGGCCACCGCTGCAGCTCAAGCCGAGCGTCCGTTTGCAGGAGACCCTGCCACCTGCAGCCAAGAGTGCGTTGCCCACCTATCTGTCGGGTGAACGTACAAGTGGCCGCGCCAACCTCGAATCGGTGCTGGAGGGCCATGCCGAACTGCGCCGGGGCGACACGGTGATCCGCGCCGACCGGCTCGAGTACTACCAGCCGGACGATCAGGCCCGTGCCAGCGGCGCTGTGCGCATCAACCGGGCGGGCAACGTGTATGAAGGCCCGCTTCTGGAGCTGAAACTCGACGCGGGGGAAGGCTTTTTCCTGCAACCAAGCTACCAGTTGCTCGGTGGCGGCCACGGCCAGGCGGAGCGCATCGACTTCATCGATGAACGCCGCAGCGTGGTCACCCGTGGCACCTACACCACCTGCAGGCGCGAGGGGGGCCCCAGCTGGATGCCCGACTGGATCCTGCGGGCCGCCAGCATCAAGATCGACACTGAAGAAGACGTCGGGGTGGCCACAGATGCCACGCTCAGCTTCAAGGGTGTGCCGATTCTGCCGGTGCCCTATCTGACCTTTCCCTTGAGCGGGGAGCGCAAATCTGGATTTTTGCCACCCACCGTGGGAGCGGACAGTACCAACGGTGCCGAGTTGACCGTCCCCTATTACTGGAACATCGCACCCAACCGCGATGCCAAGTTCACGCCATCCCTCCTGACCAAGCGGGGGGTGGACCTGGGCGCGGAGTTCCGCTTTCTCGAAGCCGGCTACAGCGGCGAAGTGCGTGGCAGCGTGCTGCCTGAAGACCGGCTGCGGGGCCTGGACCGCTGGAACCTGGGCGGAAAGTACGCCGGGCTGCACAGCATCGGGCCCGTGCGCAACCTTGCCCTGAGCATGAACGTCGCCCGGGTCAGCGACGACAACTACTGGAAAGACTTCGCCCGCGAATCCACCGGGCTGACGCAGCGGCTGCTGGCCAATGATGTCAACCTGTCCTGGAACCATGGCAGCCTCGCCCTGTCTGCGCGGGCCCTGAAATGGCAAACCCTGCAGGACACGGCTTCTCCGATCACGCCCCCCTATGACCGCATGCCGCAGCTGGTGGCGCGGTATGCGCAGCAGCAGGGAGGCTGGGCCTACTCGCTGGAGGTGGATCACACGCAGTTCCAGTCGGACCCGTTCTACACCGGCCAACCCAACAGCAAGCGCAGTTTTGCATTGGGCCAGGTGAGTCACACCTGGCGCACACCGGGCTTCTACATCACACCCAAACTGCAATGGCATGGTGCGCAGTATGAATTTGATTCCGCGCTGACCAATGGAGCGCGCAACTTCAGCCGCGCGGTGCCCACCTTCAGCGTGGACGCCGGCATGGTGTTTGAGCGCGAGACTCGTTTTCTGGGCCGCGACGTGTTGCAGACCCTGGAGCCGCGCGTGTTTTATGTGAAGACGCCCTTTGTGGATCAAAGCCTGGT
>JBDKJB010000022.1:0-10586 GCA_039796835.1 Pseudomonadota bacterium
CGGCATCTGCGACGGCAACATGCAGGAAGGCAGCTTCCGCTGCGACGCCAACGTGAGCGTGCGCAAGCCCGGCGGCCCTTTGGGCACGCGGCGCGAGATCAAGAACCTGAACAGTTTCAAGTTCATGCAACAGGCCATCGACTTCGAGGTGCGCTGGCAGATCGAGCAGATCGAGGACGGCCACGCCATCCAGCAGGCCACGGTGCTCTTCAACCCCGACACGGGCGAGACCCGCGCCATGCGCACCAAGGAGGACGCGGCCGATTACCGCTACTTCCCCGACCCCGACTTGCCGCCGTTGGTGGTGTCGCGGGCATGGGTGGAGGAGGTGAAGGTCGGGATGCCTGAACTGCCGCGCGTGATGGCGCAGCGTTTTGTGGCGCAGTATGGCTTGCCGGAGTACGACGTGGGGCAACTGACCCGAACCCTTGCAACGGCTTCCTACTTTGAGGAGGCATGTCAGTTTCGGACTGGCACTACAACTCCCAAACACATTGCGAACTGGATGATGGGTGACGTTGCCCGAAGATTAAATGCGAGTGAGGTTGACTTTGATCGACTGCGATTGCACATCCAGCCGGTCAAGTTTGCCGATGTTGTGAATCGAGTCGTGTCTGGTGAGATCAGCAACGCTGGCGGAAAAGCTGTGTTCGACGTTTGGTGGCCGTTGAACACGGTGGTGCAGTTAAGTGGCGTAGTTGCGAGGGCTGAGCTAGGTCAGTTGAGTGCTTCCAGCGACATCGACGCCATCATCGAAGCCAAAGGCCTCAAACAAGTCAACGACACCGGCGCCCTGGAAGCCATTGCAGATCAAGTCATCGCCGCCAACGCGAAGAACGTGGCCGAATACCAGGCCGGCAACGCCAAGGCGCTGAACGCGCTGGTCGGACAGATCATGAAAGCCAGCGGCGGCAAGGCCAACCCACAGCAGGTCAACGAGCTGCTGCGCCAGAAGCTCGGCTGAGCCCCGGTGGGCCTATCGCCTCGGGGCTGATGCGGCCGCGGCTGCGCTGCCCCCCGTGCGCAGATTCCACAGGTCGCGCAGACGCACCAGCTCTTCGTCAAAGCGGGTATTCACGCGCTGGACCTCGGCATCCTGCTCCTTGATGAAGCGTTCCTGCACGCGTATGTTCTGGTTCACGTCGTCCAGCTCGCGGCGCAGGTTCGGCGGGGCCTTGGAGGGGTCTTTCTTGTAGAACTCCATCTCCTGGTCCAGCTTCTTGCGCTGCTCGGTCAGGGCTGTGAGGCGGTGCACGGCCGCAGCCTTGACCACGCCGATCTGGTTGATGGCTTCGGCGCGCTCTTTGTCGTGTTCAGCCTGGTGCGGGTAGCGGATGAGCAGGGCCCGTTCCCGGCGCTTGTCCTCGTCACGACGCGCCTGCTCCTCGCGGCGCTGGCGCTCCTTTGCCTCGAGGGCCTGCCGTTCGGTGGCCGTGAGCGACGGCCCCACCTGCCCGCGCACGGTGCCGCTGGGATTCAGCACCTTTTGGTCGCGGTCATTGCACTCGGGAATCGGGCGGTCGGAGGTGAGCTTGCGACCCTTGGCATCCACACAGGTGTAGATGCCGCCGGCCTGTGCCCAGGCGCTGTGCACCGGCAGCACGGCTGCAGCCACGGCCACCAGAAAGGAAAAGTTCATCTGACGCCCCATTGGATTCAAGCTGTCACCCCATATCGCGCACGATAGGCCTGCACCCGTGCATGCTCGGCCGCCAGGCCCGCCTGGCTGCGCGCCGACAAGTATTGCAGCAGGTCGTCCAGCCGGGCAATCGTGCAAACCTGCAGTCCCAGAGAGTCCCGAACGAACTGCACCGCACTGTGGTTGACGTCCTGCCCGTTTTCGGTGGCCATCTCCTGCCGGTCCAGCGCAATGGCCAGGGCGTGCGGTGTGGCACCGGCGGCCCGAATGATGGCGATCGATTCGCGCGTGGCGGTGCCGGCCGAAATGACGTCATCGACGATCAGCACGCGCCCTTTGAGCGGCGCACCCACCAGCACCCCGCCTTCGCCGTGGTCTTTGGACTCCTTGCGGTTGTAGGCAAAGGGCACGTTCTTGCCGCGACGCGCCAGTTCCACTGCCACCGCGGCACCCAGAGGGATGCCTTTGTAGGCCGGGCCGAAGAGCATGTCGAACTCGATGCCGCTGTGCAGGATGCTGTCGGCATACATGCCGGCCAGGCGGCCGAGCTTGGCACCGTCGTCAAACAGGCCGGCGTTGAAGAAATAGGGGCTCAACCGGCCGGCCTTGGTCTTGAACTCGCCAAAGCGCAGCACTCCGCAGTCCATGGAGAATTGGACAAAGTCCTGCGCTAAAGTCGCCTGGGTGTGATCCAACGGTGCTCTCATTCTTGATTGGAGATGCGTGTGTTCAAACTGACCAGCCTCAACCTCAACGGCATCCGCTCGGCCACCAGCAAGGGCCTGGAACCCTGGCTGGCAAAGCATGCCCCGGATTGTATTTGCGTGCAGGAGATCAAGGCGCAGGCCGATGACATGGCCGGGCGCTTCGAGGAACTGGCCGGACTGAAGGGGCATTTCCAGTTCGCCCAGAAGAAGGGTTACTCCGGCGTGGGCGTATACACCCGGCACGAGCCCAGCGACGCCATCATCGGCTACGGGTCAACCGAGTTTGACGCCGAGGGCCGCTACGTGGAACTGCGTTTTGACACGCCCGCGCGCAAGATGTCGGTCATCAGCGCCTACTTTCCCAGCGGCTCATCGGGTGAAGACCGTCAGCAGGCCAAGTTCCGCTTCCTGGCCGAGTTCTATCCGCACCTCATGGCGCTGAAAGGCCAGCGGGACTTTGTGCTCTGCGGTGACGTGAACATCGCCCACCATGAAAAAGACCTGAAAAACTGGAAGAGCAACCAGAAGAACAGCGGCTTCCTGCCCGAAGAGCGCGCCTGGATGACGAAGCTGACCACCGACGGTGGCTTGGTCGATGTGTATCGGCAGCTGCAGCCTGACACCACCGACACCTGTTACACGTGGTGGAGTCAGCGCGGCCAAGCCTATGCCAAGAACGTGGGCTGGCGGCTCGACTACCACCTGGCCACGCCGAACGTGGCGCAGTTTGCCCGGCGTGAGCACATCTACAGGGACGAGAAATTTTCCGACCATGCCCCGATCACGGTTGAATATGCTATGTAATAAATAGCAATAGGCTGGGATCTATGAACGGGAATTTGGAGTATTTGTCTTTGAACCGTGCTTAACGTACATTGCCAGCCGCCGCCACAATGACGCCCTTGACGATGGCTGGTTTATCAGCGACCAAGTGGGCACCATCGCGCCGGACGGCCGCATGCACCGAAAGGGCAGGGTGGGCGATGTCATCGACATCAAGGCTCAACCGCGTGGCGTGGAACGGGTGTTACTGCCCGTCCGGATGTGGCTGATTGCATCGTGGTGTTGTACCCGGCGGCTCAAGCTGTGGCAGTTGCTATGGCATGGGAATGCCTTGCGATGTTCAGGCTCGCGGCCGGGTGCACAACTCGCTTCGCTCACTGCGTTCACGCCAATCGAACAAAGTGCACCCCAGTGCCACAGACTTTGCCGCTGTAGCACGCCGAAAGTGTTGCGACGGGTTGGAGCGTACTGCTGAAGATCAGCGAAGTAAGGCTGCTACGAGTCTCGAAAAATCGTCGCGCCCTCCGACGAGGTTCCCAGCGCTGATGGTTGCAGCTCGGACATTTTTCACACGAACCGCGATACCTGAAGCAAGAGCCCTGTGCAAACGCGGTTCAAGTTGGCACCAGAATTTTTCGGCCCGTCCAACGACGATCGGTCGTTCAGATTCCACCCACGACGCCAACAGATGGCGGGTATAGGCGTGTGTCGGCAGGAGGCGATTGGGACGTGATTTGGCTGGGTATGGGAATGCTTCCAAGACAAAAAGACGTGTAGAGAGCATCTTCTGCGCGAGTGGTGTCCCGACGTGCCGCGCCATTTCTGCATGCAACGCTGTGGTAGCTTTACGCCACCAACGCACATCGCGAGTCATATTGAGCGCTTCATCATTCGTATCAGCGGCTAACCAGAGATTGGGTACAGACGGCAAGTCACAGCCAAGATTCTTCTGTGTCCACGCAATTACGGTATGTCTATGGGTGGCATGTTCAATGGCCATTTCGACTCCAGTACCAAAACCACCCAGGAGCCACATCACTTTGCCGTCTAGGTAACTACCCAAATAGGGTTGGGGAGGTAACGAAGAACCGCTTGGCCATGCCTGCCGATCTGCTGGATGAACATAGTTGTCGGTCGGGACAGAGACGGCCTTCCAGGGGTTTTCCATTTCATGTCACCTGGGTTCAAAGTCTTCTAAATTCTGTCGGAGACAGCACGACAAGTTCCGGGACGGTATGGGTGGCCGGATGGCCCACGCCTGCGCAGCAGGAAGCAGAAACCTCAGCGCCGCCGGGCTGCTTCGTACAGCGGCATGACCTTCGGCAGGTTGGCCTGGATCTCGCCAATCCGTGACTGATTCGAGGGGTGGGTGGACAGCCACTCGGGTGGCGTGCCGGTGCTGCCAGCGGCCATCTTCTGCCACAGGGTCACACCGGCGCGCGGGTCGTAGCCGGCGCGGGCGGCCAGTTCCATGCCCACCAGGTCAGCTTCAGATTCGTCCTCGCGGTCGAAGCGCAGGTTCAGCAGCTGGGCGCCATAGCGCGTCACCGTCTGACCCACGTTGCCCAGACCGAAGACGCGACTGAACAGGTCGGCCCCTGCGCTGGTGGCCGCCTGCTTGCCCATGCGTTCACGGGCGTGCTCTCGCAGGGCATGGGCCACTTCATGGCCCATGATCATGGCAGCCTCGTCGTCGGTCAGCCTCAGGTGGTCGAGGATGCCGGTATAGAAGGCGATCTTGCCGCCGGGCAGGCAGTAGGCGTTGAGCTGGTCCGAGCTGACCAGGTTGACCTCCCACTTCCAGTCTTTGGCGCGCGGGTTCCAGACGAGGGCGTGCGGGATGATGCGACTGGCAATGGCGCGCAGGCGCAGCACCTGCGGGTGGTTGGCGGGGAGCAGGACTTTCTTTTTGCTGGCTTCGCCCATCATCTCGGCGTACTGCTGTACCCCGGCCTGCTCGACCTCTGCCGCCGGGATGAGCTGAGCCAGGCCCGAGCCGCCGCCCACGTCCACTCCGCCGCCCTGGCGCTCCGGCCCAGGGCCCGGGGCGGCACAGGCGGCAAGCAATCCAATTGCTATGCCAATAGTAGCAACATGAATAGATCGGGTAACGGAAAAAATCGCGTTTGTTCCAAGTTTTTTCAGTGGCAGCATCGGGTCGTCTCCTGAAGGGTCTCGCGTATTATTCCCTGCATGCAGGCCACCGAACCGACCGTTGTTGTCCGCCGTTCCTGGTGGGCGGCCTGGCGAGTCTATGCGGAGCCGGCCAGCCTGCGCATGCTGTTCCTCGGCTTTTCAGCCGGGTTGCCCCTGCTGTTGGTGTTTGGCACGCTGAGCTTCTGGTTGCGCGAGGCGTCGGTGGACGTGGCCACCATCGGCCAGTTGAGCTGGGTCGGCCTGGCCTATGCCTTCAAGTGGACCTGGGCACCGCTGGTGGACCGCCTGCCGATTCCGCTGCTCACGCCCTGGCTGGGGCGGCGGCGCAGCTGGCTGCTGCTGGCCCAGGGGTTGGTGGTGACGGGCCTGTTGGGCATGGCCAGCATCGACCCGAAGCTGAACCTGCAGGCCATGGTGTGGGCGGCGCTCCTGGTGGCCGTGGGTTCTGCCACGCAGGACATCGCGCTCGACGCCTTCCGCATCGAATCGGCCGATACCGAGCGGCAGGCCGCGCTGGCAGCCACCTACCAGACGGGTTACCGCCTGGCGATGATCTGGGCCGGAGCCGGGGTGTTGTGGATCGCTGCCCGGGCCGAAGTGGCGAATGCAGCCAATTACCAACCGGATGCCTGGCACACGGCCTACCTGGTCATGGCGGCGTCGATGCTGGTCGGGGTGGTCACGGTCTGCCTGTCGAAGGAGCCAGCCCGCACCGAGCTGCCCCCAGCGAAGAACCTCACCGACTGGCTGCGTGGCGCAGTGCTTGCGCCCTTTGCCGATGTCTGGCATCGCCACCGCTGGCATGCGGTGCTGATCCTGACGCTGATTGCGGTGTACCGCATCAGCGACGTGGTGATGGGGGTGATGGCCAACCCGTTTTACAAGGACATGGGCTTCACCAAGGAGGAAGTCGCCACGGTGAGCAAGCTTTACGGCCTGGTGATGACGCTGGCCGGTGGCTTTGTCGGTGGGGCACTGGCCATGCGCTTCGGCGTGCTGCGCATCCTGATGTTGGGGGCGGTCTTGAGCGCGTCCAGCAATTTGCTGTTTGCCTGGCTGGCTGGTCACGGGCACGATGTACGGGCGCTGATCATCATCGTGTCGATGGACAACCTGTCCAGCGGCATCGCCTCGGCGGCGTTCATCGCGTATTTGTCCGGCCTGACCAATGTGCAGTTCTCTGCCACGCAGTACGCCATGTTCAGTTCCCTGATGCTGCTGCTGCCCAAATTTTTGGCGGGCTTTTCGGGCCACTATGTCAAGGCGCACGGGTATGCCGACTTCTTCACGGCCACCGCGCTCCTGGGGCTTCCGGTGCTGGTGCTGGTGGCCTGCGCCATGCGCCTGCAGCCCCGACCTACTGCGGCGGCCTGACCCCTTTACGAAACTTTACGGACCCGACAGGGTCGGGCCACACCCGGGCTAGAGCGGCGGGCTAGACTGTGCCGATGGCCACCCAGCATGTGTTGATGATCGAAGACGATGTGCGTCTGGCCCAGATGGTTGGCAACTATCTGGGGCAGAACGGCTTCACGGTGAGCCATGCCCCCAACGGTGCGCAGGGCCTGGCCCAGTTGCAGGGCACATCCGGCATCGACATGGTGCTGCTGGACCTGATGCTGCCCGACATGGACGGGCTGGAGGTCTGCCGTCGCATCCGTGCCCTGGGCAGCGCCCAGGCCCGGGTGCCGCTCTTGATGCTGACCGCCAAGGGTGACCCGATGGACCGCATCGTCGGTCTGGAAATCGGCGCCGACGACTACCTGCCCAAGCCCTTTGAGCCGCGTGAACTGCTGGCCCGTGTGCGCGCAGTGCTGCGTCGGCAGGGCGATGGTGGTTCGGCCACCAGCCCTGCTGCACCGGCGCAGGCCCTGCAGTTTGGCACGCTGGAGATCGACCGCGATGCCCGCACGGTGCAGGTGGGCGGCAAGCAGCGCGAACTCACTTCCTATCAGTTCGACCTGCTGGTGGCGCTGGCCGAGCGCGCCGGCCGCGTGCTGACGCGTGACCAGATCATGGAAGCCGTGCGCGGCCGCGAGCTCGAGGCCTTTGACCGTTCGATCGACGTGCACATGGGGCGCATCCGGGCGGCGATCGAAGCCGACCCGAAAAACCCCAAGCGCATCGTCACGGTGCGCGGGGTGGGCTATGTGTTTTCAAAGCAGCAGGACTGACAGCCCGCTGGCGCAACAGCCATGAGCACGCCGCTGCACAACCGCCTCTACCTGCGCATCTGGCTGGCGGTGGTGTTGGCCATCGCCCTGGTGGCGGTGGTGGCGGGCTGGCTCGGACGGCAGGAGGCCGAGCGCGAGCGGGCGCAGCGGCCGGCCCGCGAGGTCACCATTCGCAGCAGTGCGGGCGAGGTGCTGGGTCAGGCCGTGGCACGCCCTTCGGTGGTGCCCGGCCAGGGCGCTGAATTCCAGGTGGACATGAAAGACGGCAGCACCCTGTTTGTACAGCTTGCGCGCGCACCTCGTGCCGGGGGCCCGCAGGCCGACGGCGAGCGCCCCCCGCGCATGGGGCCACCGCGTCCCCCGCCGCCCCTGCGCCTGCCCTTCAGCTTTTTCTGGCTGATGGTCTTCCTGGCGGTGGCGGTGGCGTTGGGGGCCTATCCGATCGTACGGCGGCTCACGCACCGGCTCGAGGTGGTGCAGGCGGGGGTTCAGCGCTGGGGGGACGGCGATCTGGCCTATCGCCTGCCGCAAGACGGCAAGGACGAAGTGGCCTATCTGGCCCGGCAGTTCAACCAGTCTGCGCAGCAGATCGAACAGCTGCTGGCGTCGCAGCAGGCGCTGCTCGCCT
The DNA here is from genome assembly GCA_039796835.1 of Pseudomonadota bacterium. GTDB lineage: Bacteria > Pseudomonadota > Gammaproteobacteria > Burkholderiales > Burkholderiaceae_C > JBDKJB01. The sequence continues at coordinate 8,089 of JBDKJB010000022.1, forward strand.
CCCAAAAATCGCTGTTGGCCAATGCCTCGCATGAGCTTCGGTCGCCGCTGGCGCGCATCCGCATGGGGCTGGAGCTGATGCAGACTGGCGGTGCCGAGGCCCGGGCCGACATGAGCCGCGAAATCACCCGCAATATTGCTGAACTCGACCAACTGATCGAAGAAATCCTGCTGGCCAGCCGCCTGGACGCCAAAGAGGCTGATCTGGGCAGCGTGGAAACGCTGGACCTGGTCGCCTTGGCGGCTGAAGAAGGAGCCCGCGTCCGTGCGCAGCTGGACAGTCTGGCCGATCCGCAGGCCCTGCTCGTCAGAGGGGTGGGCAAGCTGCTGCGCCGCGCTCTGCGCAATCTGCTGGAAAACGCGCGCCGCCATGCCGGGCGCGACGTGTGGGTGCAGCTGACCCGTGAGGGCAGCTGGGTGCTGGTGCGGGTGCAGGATGACGGGCCGGGGGTGCCCCTGGCCCACCGAGACCGCGTGTTTGAGGCCTTTTTCCGCCTGCCCGGCGCCAGCGAGCGCGACGGCGGCGTCGGTCTGGGGCTGGCGCTGGTGAAGTCGATTGCCGCCCGGCATGGCGGCACGGTCACCTGTGCGGAACGGCCCGGCGGGGGGGCGAGCTTTGAGCTGCGTCTGCCGGCTATCGTCTGACTTTTACCAATCGTTACATTCTTCCGCAATCCCATCCCCCAAACAGGGGATGCCAAAGCGGCGTGGGACATGAAACACTGTGTCAGCGCTGTCATCAGCCAGGGAGAAAAGTTCAAAGGCAGACTGTCTCAGACGGGTCGCAAGGTTTCCAACGACGTCCTTTCGAGGACTTGACAAGTCGCCCACCGCAAGGAGGGCGACTTTTTTTTGCCTGGCTAGTGCCGGGCTCAGACCGGCAAGCGCTGCAATACGCTGTTGGGCAGCACGTCGCGCAGGCAGCGCAGGTGCAGTGGCCCCGGCGGCAGGTGGCAGTTGCGGCCAAAGCAGGGGGCGCAGTCCAGGGCGGGGGTGTAGGTCGGGTCACGCTTGAGCCAGATCACCTGCGCGTTCGCGCTCAGGGGAGGTGTGTGCTCGGGCGAACTGCTGCCAAAGATGGCCACCTGGGGCACGTCCAGCGCCGCCGCCACATGCATCAGGCCGGAGTCGTTGGTCACCAGCGAGCGCGCTGCTGCGATCAATGCAAACGCATGGGCCAGCGGCGTCTGGCCCGCCAGGTTGATGGCCCGGGGGAGGTGGCCTGCGTCGTTGGCCTGCTGGGCGATGTCTTCGCAGCCTGCAGATTCTTTGGCCGAGCCCAGCAGCAGCACCGGGTGGGCCAGCTGGCGCGCCAGGGCGGCCCAGTGTTCCGTGGGCCAGCGCTTGGCCGGGCCGTACTCTGCCCCGGTGGCAAATACATGGAAGCCGCCGCGCTGCAGGCCCCCGGGCAGGGCAGCCAAAGCGGCCAGAGCGGCGTCGGTGTCGGCTGCCGAGAGGCGCAGCTGGGGACGGTCGGTTGCCAGATCTGCCGCAGGGGCGTCGCTGAGGGATGAATAGAACCCGACCATCGGCGGGCGGGCGTCGCGCGGCGGATTGGGCCATCGGCGGGTCAGCAGGCCATAGCGCGACTCCCCGTGGTAGCCGACGCGCTCGGGGATGTCGGCCAGCCAGGGGATCAGCGAGCTCTTGATGGAGTTGGGCAGCACGTAGGCGCGCTGAAAGCGGCCGCGCAGCGCACTGGCCATGCTCCGGCGCTCACGCCACTGTAGGCCACCATGCTGAAACGGGAATTCGATGACCTCGGCCACCTGGGGCATGGCCCGGTACACCGGCGCAATCCAGGGCAAGGCCCCGACGGTGACCCGCTCGCCACGCGCCTGCAGGCGGCGCAGCAGCGGCTCGGTCATCACCGCGTCACCGATCCACTGCGGCGCAATGACCAGCGATTCAGTGGTGGGCTTCGAAGTGCTCACCCTCTTTGAGCTTGTACAAGGTGCCGCAATAGGGGCACTTGGCCTGGCCGGCCTTGCCCACGTCCAGGTACACCTTGGGGTGGGTGTTCCAGAGCTTCATGTCGGCTTTCGGACTGGGGCAAAAGATGCCGCCCTGGGCGTTGAGGTCGCTGGCCAGCAGCTTGACCTGGGTGATCGGCGCAGAACTCATGGCATCAGACCTTGGTGAGCCAGTGGGCGTATTTGGGGTTGCGTCCGTTGACGATGTCGAAGAACGCGGCCTGGATCTTGCCGGTCAGCGGGCCCCGGCTGCCAGCGCCGATCTGCACGCGGTCCAGTTCGCGGATGGGGGTTACTTCAGCCGCCGTGCCGGTGAAAAAGGCCTCGTCGGCGATGTAAACCTCGTCGCGCGTGATGCGCTTCTGCACGAGTTCCAGGCCCAGATCCTTGCAGATGTGCAGCACGGTGTTGCGTGTGATGCCGTTCAAGGCGCCGGCCGACAGGTCGGGGGTGTAAACCACGCCGTCCTTGATGACGAAGATGTTCTCGCCCGCGCCTTCAGACACGAAGCCGGCGCTGTCGAGCA
>JBDKJB010000023.1:0-10542 GCA_039796835.1 Pseudomonadota bacterium
TGAAGGCCGCCACGGCGACAAAGCCCCAGGTCACGCTGTTGAAGCCCTTGGCGATGTTCTCGGCGCCGAGGCTCGGGCCGATGGTGAATTCCTCGATGATCTCCATCGGGGCGGCCAGAGAGCCGGCACGCAGGAGCAGCGCCAGGCCATTGGCTTCGGTCACGCTCATGGAGCCGGAAATCTGGAACCGGTTGCCCAGCTCGCCCTGGATGACCGGAGCTGTCAGCGCTTCGCCCTTGCCTTTTTCAAAGAGCAGGATCGCCATGCGTTTCTTCAGGTTTTCGCGGCTGGTGTCACGCATGATCCGGCCGCCTTTGGCATCGACGGTGAGATCTACCTTGGGCTGCTGGTTCTGGCTGTCGAAGCCAGGTTGGGCGTCGGTCAGGTTGTCGCCGGTGATGATGACGGCCTTTTTGACGATGACTGCGCGGCCAGTGCGCTCAAGGAACTTCTCGGAGCCAAAGGGCACCGGGCCGCGACCGATCTCGGCATCACGGCCTTCGGCGGATTCATCGACAAGGCGCATCTCCAGGGTGGCGGTGCGTCCCAGGATGTCTTTGGCCTTGGCCGTGTCTTGCACGCCAGGCAGCTGCACGACGATGCGGTCCAGGCCCTGTTGCTGGATGACGGGTTCGGCCACGCCCAGTTCATTGATGCGGTTGTGCAGCGTGGTGATGTTTTGCTTGAGGGCCTGCTCCTGCACCACGCGAGCGGCCTGCGCTTTGATGGTGGCGCTGAGCTTGAAACCGTCGCCATCGGGTCCATCGGTGGACTGCAGGTCGGGGAACTGGTCGGCGATGACGCGCTTGGCTTCGGCCAGTGTGGCGGCGTCGCGGAACCGCAGATCAATGCGCTGGCCGTCGCGGCTGATGCCGGCATGGCGGACGTTCTTTTCGCGCAGGGTGGATCGGATGTCACCCGCCACAGACTCGGCTTTTTTCAGCAGCGCTGCAGGCATGTCCACCTGCAGCATGAAGTGGACACCACCACGCAGGTCCAGGCCCAGGTACATCGGTGCGGCTTTGAGGCTGGACAACCAGGCGGGCGAGCGCGACAGCAGATTCAGCGCCACCACATAACTCGGCGCGCTGGCATCGGCATTCAGGGCCTTCTGCAGGGCATCCTTGGCCTTGAGCTGCACGTCGGTGCTGCCAAAACGCGCTTTGACCGAACTGCCGTCAAAAGACAGGGTTTCAGGCGCGGTGCCAGCGCTTTTGAGCACCTCTTCGACTCGGGTCACCGTGCTGGCATCCACCTTGATGGTGGAGCGGGCCGAAGACACCTGGACTGCCGGGGATTCGCCAAAAAAGTTGGGCAGGGTGTACAGGGCCCCGATCAGCAGCGCCACCACAATGGTGGCGTATTTCCAGAACGGATAACGGTTCATGCGGTCTGCGGTGAGCTTTACTTGATGGTGCCTTTGGGCAGGACCTGCACCACGGCACCACGCTGGATCTGCACTTCGACGCCGCTGGCGACTTCGACACCCAGGTAGGAGTCGCCGAGTTTGGTGACCTTGCCCAGCATGCCACCGCCAGTGACCACTTCGTCGCCCTTGGCCAGGGCATCGATCATCGTCTTGTGCTCCTTTTGCTTCTTCATCTGGGGACGGATCATGACGAAGTAGAGCACCACAAACATCAGCACCAGGGGCAGCATGCCCATGAGCGAGGACTGCATATCGCCGCCAGTGGCTGGCGCGGCTTGCGCAAAAGCGGAAGAAATGAACACAACGGACTCCAACAAACAAAGGTATGCCCCAGGTGGGGCGCAACCCGCGATTGTAAAGGGCCGGGAGGCATCCATGTTGCTACTTAAATAATAGCTACTCACGAATACCGACAGACGGAAAAATGGGTCTTCAGTGTTGGAATTTCCCCACGTCATCCAGCAGTTGGACCCAGCGCGGCCGCGCAGCCGCCAAGTTCCGCGCTTTCACATGGCCGAAGCCCTTGATCTGCTCCGGCCACCGGGCCAGCTCCAGTGCGGTGGCCTGTTGCGCTGCCGACCATCCGGACCGTTCCATGGCAGTCAGAACGCCGGCGATGGCCTGGCGGTACTCACCCACCAGGGCACGTTCGGTGCGCCGCTCAGCGGTCTTGCCAAACACGTCCAACGGCCCGCCGCGCAGGCCTTTGAGCCGGGCCAGCAACCGAAACCCGATGGCCATGGCCGGGCCAAAGGCCTGCTTTTGCAGCCGGCCCTGCGCATCCCGACGTGCGAACAGCGGCGGCGCCAGGTGATAGTGCAGCTTGAAATCGCCTTCAAACTGGGCGGCGATCTTCTCGGCAAAGCCCATCTGGGTGTGCAGGCGAGCGACTTCGTACTCATCCTTGTAGGCCATCAGTTTGAAGAGGTTTTTGGCCACGGCCTCGGTCAGCGGCAGGTGCTTGCCGCCCACCCTGCCCTCTGCTGCGCGCACGGCGGCGACCAGGTCCTGGTAGGTTTGGGCATAGGCCTGGTCCTGGTAGCCCACCAGGAATTCCGCCCGCTTGGCAATGAAGTCATCCAGGTTGTCACGCTTCTTGAACTCGACCACGGTGCCCGGGTTCAGCAGGCGTGTCACCTCCACCGGGTCCACCGCAGCGCGGCAGCCCCACTCAAATGCGGTCTTGTTGTTCTGGACAGTGACTTCGTTGAGCTCAATCGCGCGCAAAAGCGAAGCCTTTTCAAGCGGGATCCAGCCTTTTTGCCAAGCGTAGCCGAGCATCAGCGGGTTGGTGTAGATGCTGTCCCCGAGCAACTGAACGGCAGCACCGGCGGCATCAAACGCGGCCACCTGGCCGGTACCGACAGCTTCCCCCAGTTGCGCCACGCAGCCTTGCGCTGGGTTCTGCCAACCACCGTCTTTCACGAACGCAGCCGTGGGGGTGCTGCTGGAGTTGACGGCGACATGGGTGTGCCCGTGGCGCAGGCGCAGCAGGGTTTCCTTGGCCACTGACACGATGGGGTCGCAGCCGATCAGCAAATGGGCGCCTGCGGTGCCGACTCGCGTGGTGCGGATTTCGTGCTGCTGGTCGCCAATCAGCACATAGCTCCAGGTGGCGCCGCCTTTTTGTGCCAGGCCACCTGCTTCCTGGGTGACGATGCCTTTGCCTTCCAGATGGGCGGCCACACCGATCAGCTGGCCGATGGTGATGACGCCGGTGCCGCCCACGCCGCACACCACAATGCCCCAGGGCTGGCCTGGAGGTCGGGTCGCCGGCGCTGCCGGCGCAGGCAGGGCCGGCAATGTGAAAGGGGAGGGAGCACTGCTTTGACCCGCAGTCGAAGCAGCGTTGGCAAGCGCTTTCTTTTTGAAAGTGCCGCCTTCGACCGTGACGAAGCTTGGACAAAAGCCTTTCACGCAGGAGGCGTCCTTGTTGCAGGTGCTCTGGTTGATCTGCCGCTTGCGCCCGAAGTCGGTTTCAAGCGGTTCGACGGAGAGGCAATTGCTCTGCACGCCGCAGTCGCCACAGCCTTCGCACACCAGTTCATTGATGAACACGCGCTTGGCTGGGTCCACCATGCTGCCGCGTTTGCGGCGGCGGCGCTTTTCGGTGGCGCAGGTCTGGTCATAGAGGATGACCGTCGTCCCCGAGATTTCGCGGAACTCAAGTTGTGTGGCCTCGAGCAGGTCACGGTGGCGCACCTCAATGCCCACGGGCAAGGGCACGCCCTCGTAGTTTTCAGGTTCGTCAGTGACGACAACGATCTTCGTGGCCCCTTCGGCGTGCATGCTCTGTGCAATCTGCAGGGGGCTGTGACCCTCGGGCCGCTCCCCCACCGGTTGGCCGCCCGTCATGGCCACGGCGCCGTTGTAAAGGATCTTGTACGTGATGTTCACGCCGGCGGCAATGGCCTGCCGCACCGCCAGGATGCCGCTGTGGAAATAAGTGCCGTCGCCCAGGTTGGCGAACATGTGCTGGTCTTTGCTGAAGGGCTGCTGCCCGACCCATGGCACGCCTTCACCGCCCATCTGCGTGAAGCCCACGGTGCTGCGGTCCATCCACACCGCCATGAAGTGGCAACCGATGCCGGCCATGGCGCGCGAGCCTTCTGGCACCTTGGTGGAAGTGTTGTGCGGGCAACCCGAGCAGAACCAGGGCTGACGGTCTGGCGTGGGGCTGGTGAGCTCCAGCGCCTTCATCGACGACTCCTTGGCGTCGAGTAGGGCTAGATGTGCGTCGATGCGGGCCTGCGTGGTGGCGTCCAGGCCGAGCTTCTTAAGGCGCAGGGCGATGGCGCGGGCGATGATGGCCGGGTTCAGGTCGGCGTTGGCGCGCAGCAGGGTGTTGGCCGTGGGGTTGGACACTGACCACTCGCCGCCGCTGCCATACTGTGCACCGCCGTGCTGGGCATCGATTTCATTGAATTTGCCCACCACCTGTGGCCGGATGTCGGCCCGCCAGTTGTAGAGCTCCTCTTTCAGCTGGTATTCGATGACCTGGCGCTTCTCTTCCACCACCATCACCTCCTGCAGGCCGGTGGCGAATTCGCGGGTCGATTGAGCCTCCAGCGGCCAGACCACTGCGACTTTGTGCAGCCGGATGCCCAGGCGGCGGCAGGTGGCGTCGTCCAGGCCCAGGTCCAGCAGGGCCTGACGGGTGTCGTTGTAGGCCTTGCCACTGGCGATCAGGCCGAAACGGTCGTTCGCGGATTCGATGACGTTGTGATTGAGCTGGTTGGCGCGAATGTAGGCCAGTGCCGCGTACCATTTGTAGTCGAACAGCCGGGCTTCCTGGTCGAGCGCCGCATCGGGCCAGCGGATGTGCAGGCCACCCGGTGGCAGGTCAAAGTCGGTCGGGATTTGAACCTGCACCCGGCCTGGATCGATGTGCGCGGTGGCACTGCTTTCGACAATCTCCTGGATCGTCTTCATGCCGGCCCACACGCCGGCGTAGCGGCTCATGGCAAAGGCGTGCACGCCCAGGTCCAGGATGTCTTGCACGCCAGCCGGAAAAAACACCGGGAAGCCGCAGGCCTTGAAGATGTGGTCGCTCTGGTGCGCGGCGGTGCTGCTCTTGGCCACGTGGTCGTCACCGGCCACGGCAATCACACCACCCCAGGGCGTGGTGCCAGCCATGTTGGCGTGCTTGAAGACATCCGAGCAGCGATCCACACCCGGCCCCTTGCCATACCAGATGCCAAAGACACCGTCGAACCTGTTGCTGCCCTCCGGGGCAAAGCCCAGTTGCTGTGTGCCCCACAGGGCGGTGGCCGCAAGCTCTTCGTTCACGCCCGGCTGGAAGACGATGTTCTGCCCCTTGAGGAACTTTTCGGCCTTCCACAGGGCCTGGTCATAGCCGCCCAACGGCGAACCGCGGTAGCCGCTGATGAATCCCGCCGTGTTCTTGCCCGCGAGCTCGTCGCGCAGGCGCTGCAGCATGGGCAGCTTGACCAGAGCCTGCACCCCGCTCATGAACGCACGGCCGTAGTCCAGGCTGTATTTGTCGTCCAGCGTGATGGTTTCCAGCGCCTTGCGGATGTGTTCGGGCAGGGGGGCGTTCATCGTGTGCAGCTCGTGGTGGTGAGTGTCTGGACAGGACGGCCCAGGTCGCCGCAAAGTGTATGCCTGCGACTCAGATAAGTCTTTGCTTTTGGTGCCTCATAATGGATTGTTTGAGAAAGATCCTTTCTTAATAGAGGCTGTTATGGCAAGTCTGGACAAGTTTGACCTGCTCATCCTGCACCAACTGCAGCAGGACGGGCGCCTGACCAATGCCGAGCTGGCGCAGCGCGTGGGCTTGTCGGCGGCACCCTGCTGGCGGCGCGTGCGGGCGCTGGAGGAGGGGGGCTACATCAAGGGCTACCACGCTGAGATCGACCGTCACAAGATCGGCCTGGGGGTGCTGGCCTTTGTGCGTCTGGACGCCGAACGTAACACGGGGGAAGCCACCCGCGCCATGGAGGCTGCCATTGCCCAGGTGCCCGAAATCGTCTCGTGCCACTACATCAGCGGTGCGGGTACCTTTGAGCTGCAGGTGGTGGCCCGGGATCTGGACAGCTTCTCGCAGTTTGCGCGCACGGTGTTGTTGAACCTGCCCAATGTGAAAGACCTGCACACCAGCTTTTCATTGGGTGAGGTCAAAAGCTCCAGCAGCCTGCCGTTGCATCATGTGCCCATGGGGTGAAATAACACCCTTTGGCCACAGTGCCCACATGCGCATTGGCTGCTTCATCTGACCCGCCAGTTCACCGGCGGTTTCCCCAGTGCCCGCATAAAAGTCGGCACGCACGGCGCCGATGATGGCGCTGCCGGTGTCCTGCGCCAGCACGAGCCGTTGCAGGGGCAGCGTCGGCCCCGCACTGCTGAGCCATACCGGAGTGCCGTAGGGCACGCTGCCCGGGTCCACTGCGATCGATCGCCCGGCTGTCAGGGCGACGCCCTGGGCGCCGCGCGGGCCCATGCTGGCGTCGGTCACGGCCTCTTCCTTGAAAAAGACCACTCGCGGGTTGCTCCACAGCATCTCGCTCACGCGGCCGGGGTTGGCGCGCACCCAATCGCGGATGCCGGCCCAGGAGGCGTCCTTGATCTCGCCGCGCTCCAGCAGCCAGCGTCCTACGCTGCGGTAGGGCTGATCATTGGTGCCCGCATAGGCCAGCCGGACCACCGAAACCGAGCCGCTCTCAGACCGCAGGCGCAACCGGCCCGAACCCTGGATCTGCAGCACCAGGGCGTCGATGGGATTGTCCAGAAAGGCAATTTCCAGCCCACGCAGAGCGTCCTGGGCGGCAGGCAGGGTGTCGATGTCCTGACGGCTGAACCAGGGTTTGCTGGCCATCGTCGGCAGCCGATACAGCGGCACGTCAAACCCCCCTTGTCGTGTGCGACTTCCCTCCAACACAGGCTCGTAATACGCTGTGAGCAGGCCCTCACTCTCGCCATTGAAGCTTTCTATCCGGTAGGGCTGCAGTTTGTCCGTCATCCAACCGAGTTGTTCAGTCGGGCTGGCAATGCTCAGGCGGCGGATCTCCGGGCACAGCGTCGCGTAGGCCGCGGGCGGGCGCTCGCAGCTCTTGAGCCAGGCGTTCCAGGCTTCAAAAAGGCGGTCTTCCGCCAGGCCGGGCAGCTCGCTCCAGCTCACAGGTACCCAGCGGCTTTTGGCGCGCTGGATGCTCGCAGGGTTCTGCGCCATCGCGCCGCACACCAGGGCGAAGGCCAGCAGGCTCCCTACAATGGCCTGCAGCCCCGCCCTCCATGCCATGATCTTGCTCCTGCTCGAAGCCCTGGGTGCCCTGCTGATCCTGTTGCTCATTGTCTGGTGGACGATGTTTGCTGGCCGATCGCGCGGCGAGTTGCCCCCCGACCCGCCTGACTCAAAGTAAGTTCACCAACTCGACGGCTGATTTCACGTTCATCTTTTCGAACACGCGGGCACGGTGCACTTCGACCGTGCGCACACTGATGGAGAGCCTGTCGGCAATCTGCTTGTTGGCCTGGCCGGCCACGATCAACTGCATCACATCACGTTCACGCTCGGTCAGACTGTCCAGGCGGCCCTGCACCTGCAGGCGAGCCGAGCGCGTCGCCACCACGCGGGCCGATTGCTGAAGGGCCTGCTCCACGCGGTCTACCAGCACATTGTCTGAAAAGGGTTTTTCGCAGAAATCGAAGGCTCCACGCTTGACCGTGGCCACGGCCGTGGGCACGTCGGCATGACCGGTCAGAAAGATGACGGGAGTCGCTTCATGCAGACCCCGCTGCACCATCCAGTCAAAGAGCTCCAACCCGCTCATGCCTGGCATGCGCACATCCAGAAGCAGGCAGGCAGGATCACGCGACAGGTCTGTGGCCAGGGCAAACTCCTGGAACTTGGCGCTAGAGGCAAAGGAGTGGCTGAGCATGCGTCGCGACCGCAGCAGCCAACTCAAGGCGTCGCGGACGCTGGCGTCGTCATCCACCAGGTACACCGTGGCCTTGCGCAGGTCGGTTGTGGTCGTCATGGGGCGATTATGCAAAGTTGGCTGCCAAGGGCAAGCTGAAGCGAAAGACAACCCCGCAGGGGAGGCCATCCGGCCCGGTGTTGGGTTCGTACACCAGAGCTCCGCCATGCTGCTCGGCCACCGTGCGGCACAAGGACAGGCCCAGGCCCATGCCCTCGGGTTTGGTGGTGAAAAAGGGCGTGAACAGCTTGTCTTCGATGTCTGCCGGGACGCCGCTGCCATGGTCCAGCACGCTGAATTCGACACGCTGCATGCCGGTGTCTGCTGCCACCAGGGCCGCCCTCAAGACGAGCCGCCGCAGCCCCGGAGGGCTGGCCTCCATGGCCTGGATGCCATTGCGCGCCAGATTGAGCAGGGCCTGCTCCACCAGGGTACGGTCGCACCACAGCGGGGGCAGATTGGCCGCTACCTGCACATCCACCTGCATCTGCTGCTTCTTGGCCTGCAACTGCACCAGTGGCAGCACCGCATCGAGCAACTCTCGCGCTTCCACCTGAACCCGGGCGTTGTCGCGACGGTTGGCGAAATTGCCCACGCTGCGCACCACCTTGCCGGCGCGCTGCGCCTGCTCTGCAATGCGCTGCAAGGCCTGCAGGATTTCGTCCTGCAAGGCAGGATCGGCGCGCTCCCGGCCTTCCATCAGGTTGAGCGAGCCCGTGGCATAACTGGAAATCGCCGCCAGAGGCTGGTTGATCTCATGGCTGAGGAGCGAGGCCATTTCCCCGACAGCTGCCAGACGCGCGCTGGCCTGCAGACGTTCGTGGCTGGCGCGGGACTGTTCCTGCACGCGCCGCTGCTCACTGATGTCGACCACCGCGCTCATCCAGCCGCTTTGCTGGCCCTGGGCGTTAACGAGCGGGGCCTCGAAGATCATCACCGGGAATTCGCTGCCATCACGCCGCATGAATACCGACTCATGCCCCTCACGCGGTGGCATCTGGCCGGCAAGACGCAGTTCGCGCCGGTGCGCATATTCGTCCACCCGTTCGCGTGGCCAGTAGGGCGCGGGTGCGCCGGCAGATTCGCCGGACGTCAGCAACTCCGAGGCGCTGAAGCCCACCATGTGGCAAAACGCGGGATTCACATAGGTGGTGCGCCCGTCCAGGTCACGAGCCCGTAAGCCGGTGATCAGCGAGTCCTCCATGGCCTTGCGAAAGGCAAGGGCACCTTCAAGCTCCCTCTCTGCCTTGATGCGGCGGCGGGTGTCGCGGCCCAGCAGCGCCACCACCGTCAACAGGGCGATCGAAGTGAGCACCACCAGGGCCGTCAGAACGTTCGGAAACAGGCCAGCCGCATTGCGCCAGGTGGAGCTGCGCAGCAGCACCGTGTTGCCGGGCAGGTCCAGCAGGGCCTGCGCGGTGTAGATCTGCCCGCTGCGGCTGCCGCCGCCGCGTACGGCCAGGCGTGTCCCGTCGGTCTCGGTGAAGGACACCTCCTGGTGGCGCTTGAGCTGTCCGACCACCATCTCATCCAGGATCTGCTCCAGCGAGTAGGTCATCAGCAAAAAGCCCAGCACATCGCCGCCCTGGGTCAGGGGCAGGCAGAGGTCCATCACCTCCAGGCCCAGCCCATCCTGTGCTGGCACGAAGTAGCTTTCGGAATATGCGGCACCACCCGCGCGGCGTGCCCGCTGGCAGGCCTGTGACCATTCGGAAAAAAACTCCTCGCGCGGCAAGCGCGTGAACACCCGTGCCCGATAGGGCGAATCCAGTTGCGCCCGTTGCACCAGGTTCCTGTCGCGCCACTCGATCAGCACGATCTCCCGGTGATCCTGCAGGATCTTATGGATGCCGCCAGAGCGCGCCAGGCCTTCGACTTCCCCGGGGGCCACGGCCCACAGGGTTTGCGCATTGCGCGCCAAAGCCAGCTTGATGTCGTCAGCGGCCTGCTGCAGATCCTGTTCGAGCCGACTTTGCGTCTGGCTTTGTTCATGCCGTCCGGCCAGCCACACGAGCATGACCAGCAGCAGGGTCACCAGCACCACCAGGGCGGACCAGAGCCAGCGCCGCCGCACACCCAGGTTCACTGGGTCACCTTGTCGGCCGGTGGCGTGGCACCTTCAGCGGTGGCGGGTTTTTTGTCGATCCGTGTCACCTTCGGGTCGGCCCAGGTGCCTTCAATCAGGAATTCCTGCGTGTTGGACTCGATCAGCGGCCGGCGCAGGATCCATTGCGCCAGGAAGGTGCCCAGGCCGATCGCCGGGTTGATCACCGTGGCGAACAGGGAAGCCGTGCCGGCATTGATCTCTGGCACCACCACCACCCGCAGTTGCTGAGTCTCCTGGGCCAGGTCGGCCTTGCCTTCCATCAGGACGGCGGCAGACACGCCTTTCATCTGCAGGTTGTTGGTGCTCGCCACGCCCTGAACCACTTTCACGTCACCACGCACGAAATCATAGGCAAACCCCTCGGTGAACACGTCGCGGAAATCGAGCGCCAGCCGCCGGGGCAGACTCTGCAGGCTGAGCACCCCGAGCAGCTTGGCCAAGCCCGGGTCGGCCTTGAGAAACTGGCCGTTTTCCACGTTGACCGTGAACGCTCCGCCGAGGCTCGGGTAATCCAGGCCCAGAGGCGAGCCCAGCCAGGCCACCTGCCCCTCGATGCGGCCCTTGCCCTG